>CANHTV010000012.1 GCA_947463285.1 Verrucomicrobiaceae bacterium
ATCTTCCAACTCCCTGCTGACTGGCCAGCGGGCGATTACGTCATCCGCGCCCGCATCGCCGCGATGAACGGCCTTCCGCGTGAGCGGCGGTTTGTCGAGTTCGGTCCGCAAGATACGAGCGGCGTCTGCACCGTGAGCAGCACTCACGAGATCACCGGCACCGCCGCTCAGCCGCAAGTGCTGGAGATTCCGCTGAAGCTCACGGAGCTTAAAACACGCCTCTTCATGTTCCGTGAGCGCGGCTCCCATGAGTCCGATGCGAGCGCCAGCCGCCTCTTTGCCGAAGCGAAACAGCGCAACGGCATCGGACCGGAGTTCGCGCTGTGGCTAGACTGGATTGAAGTCGTCAGAGTCTCTGATGCCAAGCTACTGCTAGCAACGATTAAACAACGCCGCGAGGTCGAGTTGCATGCGAACGCAATGGTCGGCGGCACTTACAACGGCTACTTCAAAGGCGGCTACGAGGCGGCAAAGAAGTTCATGGAGACCAAGCAGCCACAAAAGGGCATCCCGGACGAGCAGGAGGCGAAGTTTCGCATCCGTGGCTTTGAGCAGCAGGGGCCCACTTTTGAGCGTTACCTGAACGATCCGCTCACCAAGACCGGCGCGTATTTGACTATCTACAACGTCCACAAGGAAGAGGTCATCACGCTGCCGCCGGAGCAGCCTTCGGGTTGGCTGAAGACGAAGCATGAGGTCGAAAAAGCCGAGCCGGGCGATTACCTGCTACGCTTCCGCATCGGCACGGTGAAGGGCACGCCGAAGGAACGGCACTTCGTTGCGCTCGGCAGTCGCAAGGCGGGCGATGAGGACTTCACCTTGATGCAGACCTTCCAAATCAGCGGCACCACCGACGCGCCGCAGATTATCGAGGTGCCGGTGAGCCTCGCTGTCGATGGTCCGCGCACCTTTGTGCTGCGCGAGAAACGGGATGTGAAGCTTGATCACGAGCTTTTCACCACCGCGCAGAAAGCCACCGGCGTGGGACCGCCATCGGCGTTGTGGATCGATTGGGTGGAGTGGGAAGGCCCCATCGTGAAGCAAGCGCCCATCGCCAAAGTCGAGCGCATCGAGCCGGAGAAACGCCGCGCCGATGTCGAGCGCGGGCATTTGCGCTTCCAATACCTCAACGAGCAATACGCCAAGTGGAAGGCCGCTGGTGGCGATGAGAAGCGGCTGAAGGAGTTCGACTTCACCGACAAATCACATGCGGAGTTCGCCAAGGTCGTGTGGGACAGCAACAACCGCTGGTTCCAGCAATACCTCGACCGCCCGCTCTCGAAGACGGGCCTCTATCTCGACAACACCGTCCAAGAAACCTGCGAGCACGCCATCGACCTGCCCGCCGACCTCGCCACCGGCGACTACATCATGCGTGTGAAGATCGGCCGCGTGCCCGACATGCCCACGGAGCGCGCCTTTCTCTCCTTTGTCGAAGCCAGCCCCATCGACAAAGACGACCGCACCTTCCTCGCGAACAAACAGATCACCGCCACGCTCGACCAGCCCGAGATCATCGAGCTGCCCTTCCAAATCCGCCCCGGCGGCCCACGGAAGTTTATCCTCATGGAAAAGCGTCCGCTGAAAAAAGAAGCCATCAGCCTGCCCGGACGCACCCGCCAGATCACCGATGCCAAACAACGCGATCCCGTGCTCTGGATCGACTGGATCGAGTGGCAAGGCCCGCTGAACAAAGCCGAAACCAGTTCACAGGTGAAACCTGTGATCGCTGCTGGTGAAACGAATCCACGCTCGGTGCTCGAAACCTTCGCCGAGCGAGCCTTTCGCGGCAAACAGCCCTCCGCCGCCTTTTTGGACAAATTGAATGCGCTTTATGAAGGGCGCCGCAAAGCAGGCGATGCCCACGAAGCAGCCCTCAAAGAGCCACTGAGCGTGATTCTGGCGTCACCTGGGTTTTTGTATCTTCAAGAAACAGGATCGACAGGAGAATGGGGACAGAAGAATAAGACTTCTGAATTTCATTCTCCTGTTCCCATTCTCTTGTCGAAATCCGAACTCGCTTCCCGACTGTCCTACTTCCTGTGGAGCGCACCACCCGATGAAGCTTTGCTCAAAGCGGACCTCACCAAGCCAGACATCCTCGCCCGCGAAGTGGACCGCCTCATCGCCAGCCCGAAGGCGGACGAATTCGTCAGTGGCTTCGTGCATCAATGGCTCGGCATGGACCGGCTCGACTTCTTCCAGTTCGACACCAAGCAGTTCCGCGACTTCGACGAGAGCGCCAAGGCCGCCGCACGTCGCGAAGTGTATGAAACCTTCGCCCACCTGCTGCGAAACAACGGCAGCCTCACGAAGCTGCTCAAGAGCGACGAGATCCATGTCAACGGCCTGCTCGCCACCTACTACGGCATCGAAGGCATCAGCGGCGATTCGTTTCAAAAGGTCAAACTCCCCGCCAACTCACCACGCGGCGGCCTTCTCGGCATGGCCGCCATCCTCGCCATGGGCAGCAACGGCGAGCGCACCAGCCCCGTCGAACGAGGCGCCTGGGTGCTGCGCAAACTCCTCCACAATCCGCCACCGCCCGCCCCGCCGAACGTCCCACAGCTTGATCGTCTTGCCGGCAAACCCATCAGCCCGCGTGAACGCCTCCTCGCCCATCAAGAAGAGCCGCAGTGCCTCCAGTGCCATCGCAAGATCGACCCCATTGGCTTCGGCCTCGAAAACTTCAACGCCGCCGGCAAATGGCGCACCAAAGAGACCTTCGAAAAGCGCGGCGTCGGCAAAAAAACCTGGCCCATTGACCCCAGCGGCCAGTTCTACAACGGCCCCGCCTTCCAAGACTACTTCCAACTCCGCGACCTCATCGCCGCCAAGAGCAAAGACTTCTCCCGCGGCTTTACCGAAGCCCTTATCGAGTATGCCCTCGGCCGCCCATACGGCTTCACCGATGCCACACTCGCCGATAACATCGTGAAGCGTGCAAAGGTGAAAGACTTTGCGATGAAGGAGTTTTTCGTCGCACTGGCGATGAGCGAGGCATTTCGCACGAAGTAAGGAAGGAGAAGTGGAGTGGTGGAGTATTGGAGTGGTGATTGAGCCCAGATGAATCTCGAACGACGAAACAAGAACCGTGGATACCAGCAACTGCTTGTCTGGCAGGATGCCATTGAGCTGTATCGTGTTGTATTCCGCGCGTTTCGTGGATGGCCTTTTAAACAGAATAAACTCGCTTCGCAGTCGCTGGCCTCAAGCGACTCGGTGCATCGCAACATAGCAGAAGGCTACTGCTGGCGAACGATTCGAGAGTATCTCCAGCATCTCAATATCGCCTTGGGCTCGCTTGGCGAAACGCTCTCTGGATTTATCGCCTACTCTGAAAGTGGCCAGATCGCGGCGAGCACTTTGAGAAGCTCGACGCCCTTATCTTTCGGCTTGAGAACCGCCTGCTTAAGCTCTTCGAGTCTCTTGAGCGAAAATGCGATGCTGTTGATTGGACGGAAACTCTTGTCGTCCGCGAAGATGCCCCAGACTACGGGACCGATCCCGACCTCACCCACGACCTCGGCATCCTGCTGGATGGAGTAAAAAAGTAATCAAACACAATCCTCCACCACTCCACCACTCCTCTTCCCCATGAAAACACGCCGTTACTTTCTCCAGTCCAGCTCCTCGCTCATTGCTCTGCCCGCTTTGGAGTCGATGGGCTTCCGCCGCTTCGCCTCGGCAGCAACTCCAGCGGCACCGCCGAAGCGGCTGGTGTTTCTCGGCTTTGGCTGGGGGATCACGACGGAGACTTGGTTCCCAGACATCAAGCAGACGGGGAAGGATTACACCTTGCCGGAGGGATTGAAGCCGCTGGCGAGGCATAAGGCGGACTTCACGGTGGTGCAGGGGCTTTGGAACAAATACTCGAACGAAGGCCACTGGGGTAGCACGATGTGGCTCACGGGCGCGAACCGCTTTGCGGAGCCGGGACAGACCTTTCACAACAGCATCTCGGCGGATCAGGTGGCAGCGGCCAAGCTGGGCATGGAGACCCGTTTTGCCTCGCTCCAGCTCAATGGCAGCGAGAACGCGGAGGCTTCGGGACACGGGCCGGGGCTTTCGATGGCTTGGGATGTGAGCGGCAAACCCATCGGCGGTCACAAAGGACCCGTGGAGGCGTTTCATCGGCTCTTCTCGAAAGACACGACGCCCATTGAGCAGCAGAGAGCGATGCTGGCGCAGAAGCGCAGCGTTCTCGACACGGTGATGGAGAACGCGAAAGCGATGCAGCGCGGCCTCGGTAAAAATGACAAGGCCAAGCTCGACGAATACTTCCAAGGCATCCGCGACATCGAGACGCGTCTCGCGAAGGACGAGCAATGGATCGGCGTGCCGCAGCCGAAGGCGCCGATTCCGCAGCCGCAAGAGGGCCTCGCGGGTAAAGAAGAGATCAAAATCATGTACGACATCATCGTCGCCGCGATGCAGACGGACAGCACCCGCGTGCTGACCTACCGCCAGCCGGTGAGCACGCTGATGACGAGCATCGGCATCAAAGTGGCCCCGCATGACATGAGCCACTACCATTCGACGATGGGCGAAAAGCTCGCCGCCTCGCAGCAGCGCGATCTCGTGCAGAGCGAGCTGCTCGCCGGACTCCTCGACAAACTCAAAGCCACCAAGGAAGCGGATGGCAGCCGCCTCTTTGATCACGTCGCCCTCGCCTACGGCAGCAACATCCGCACCGAGCACAATCTCGACAACTGCCCCACGCTGCTCACCGGGGGCGGCGCGGGCATCAAACTCGGCCACAACATCGTCGCGCCGAAGGACACCCCCCTTTGCAACACCTGGCTCACCATGCTCCACGGCATCGGCGTGAACGTGGAGCGGCATGGAGACAGTTCCGGCGTGCTCCAAGAGATCGTGGCATGAGGTTACGACTGCACGATCTGCACTCCCAAGCACTCTGGATTCCCGAATCAAATTATAGTGATGGCGCATCCCAGATCGCCACGCCCATGTGGTAGCGGGCGTGATACTCGGAGCTGCCGGAATACCAAGCGGTGACGAGCTTGCCATCGGCGCGCTGAATCGTGCTGGTGTAGCCGCAATCGTTGGTTTTGGTGTGTGCGATGCGGATGGGCTCGCCCCAATTCTTGCCTTCGTCGTCGCTGAACTTGGCCAACACGCCATACTGATCACCTGTTTTGATGCGATTGCCATACACGAGGATGATGCGGCCACCTTTTAGCCGTGCCAGGTGGCCGTTGATCTCGTTTTTGGCGGTAACACGATTTGGGCCGCTCCAAGTGATGCCATCGTCCTCCGAGGTAAAGAGATCCATCGCCGTCTCGCGTGCGGCGGCGAGCCAGCGCTTGCCACCGAGATGCAGGAGCGTGGTCTCGTTGCCAGTCTTGTGGATGATGCTGATGCGCTGCCAGGTTTTGCCATCGTCATCGCTGCGGAAGTGCCAGGAGCGGTAACCCTTTGTCTTGGTGCTCTTCGTGGGATCGGTGAACTCGCCGCCGTAGCATGAGGCGTGCAAGGTGCCGTCCTCACCTTGCTTGATGTCGCCAAACGGAATGTAGTGGGTCCAGCCCGCATCTGGTGCTGGGAAGGCTTTGATTTGGGACCACGTCTTGCCGCCATCGCTACTGCGACAGACCCAGGTGCTGAGGATGTCATCGCGGAAAGCACCCTGTTTGGGGCGCTGCGGCTGCTTCACGTCGGTCCAGCCCGAACAGAGCACGAGGAGATCGCCATTCTTCGCGAGTCCGGCAGCGACGTTCATGCGGTTGGTCTGCGGCTCGTTCGGTGCCGGGATGCCGCGTTTCTCCCAAAACTGGCCATCTTTGCTGTTCCAGCACTCCACGGCTCCTGCGACCTGCCCATGGCTCGGCTGGCCAAAGATCGTCGTATTGATACTGCCATCCGGCATGAGCGTGAGATTCGGCCACGCACACACATTGTCGATGGCGACAAAACGCTGGATGTCCTGGGCGAAGAGAGTGGACGACAGAGCGAGGAGTAGAAGGAACAGTTTCATGAGAGTTAATTGGCGATGAGATCTGAGAAAAGGACACACCAGTTCCAGAGGGGATAGGGCTTACCGGCGCGGGTGCCGTAGGTGGCATCAGCGAAGCAGTGGACTGACTTTTCCGGGTCGGAGTCGCGGAGGTTGCCGTAGCTGAAGGAACGCTGGGCGACGATGGTCTGCCCGATGGTGAAGGGCTTGCTGTTGCGCAGTTCGCGAGGGACGTAGTGGAGCACCGCCACACCTTTTTCTTCGGTTACTTGGCGGATGGGCACACGAGTGTTGGGGCCGGTGAGGTTGGTCACTAGAATAGCTCCTTCATCGGTGAGGGGCTTCAGCTTTTCTGCTACGCTGGTGGATAGGGCCAATGCCTCGTCGTCTCCGTTTTTCAAGATGGCACTGATGCTGCCGAGAGCCGTGGTGTAGGGATGACCGTAGCTGATCTTGCAGGGCTGCTTCGCAGGCAACGGCTTGGCGAGACGAAGGCGCAGCATCGTGGGGCCAGCGGTTTCGACGGCTGTGAGAGTCAGCGGTTGGCCTGAAGTGTCGCGCACTTGAAAACCTGCCAGCGAGGTGAAGCCAACATCGGTGGCAATCTCTTGTCGTGGGAGAAAGCTCGTGTCCACGACGAGCGGCGGACGAGGCACGGTGAACTCGATGAGCACGCTGTCGCGAGTCGCATCCAGCTTCGCGCTCTTTGGACGTAGTGGTTGCCACTGCTCACCGCGATGCAGCACTCGATGCATCACCTTGCCGACCTGCTCGCCCCACCAGCGTTCGCCATCGGCGGAGAGGTGAATGGGATCACCGTGACGAGTGGGCGGATACAGACTATTGATCGCACTCGGCACGGCGTAGTGCGGCCCGACCATATGGATGTGCGGGTCAGCATCTGCGGCCATGAGTTGGGCATCGCCTGCGGGGCCGAGGGTTTGATAGACGAACATCGGCAGCTCACCAGTCTGACCTGTGATCGCACATAGATCAGCCGACCAGTGCTTGCGATAGGCGACGAGCTGATCGCGATACCACGCGAGTCCTTCCTTGCGCGGTAGCTCCGCATCCCAACGCGTGGGCATGATGCCACCCTTGGGGCCACCGTTGCCTTCGCCTTGCATCCAATACAGCGCGCCGATGCGGAAGGTGGTGCCGAGCGACTTCGCCTGCGGCATGGCACGTCGTGCATCGTCCAGACTTGTGAGGTAGTAGCCGCCACCGTGCCTGCGGCTTTCGGGAGTGCGGGGATCGTTGGAGAGATCAGCAGTGGAGAGTTCTTGGATCTGGCGTCCACCCTGACCAGCGCAGGCAACGAGGTGACGTGCAGCGGGCTGCTTCACGGAGAGATGATCGGCCAAGCCATTCGCCACAGTCTCACCGAGGCTGCCATTGGCTTGGGCTGTCAGAGGCACCAACGTGAACTGCTCATCCGGCCGCTTCTCAGGTGTCTCATTGGGCAACCACGTCCTCACGCCGCGTTTGAAGGCATAGTTACCAAAGCCCGTGTCCTTCAGCGTCACCAACGGCAGCGATTCCGAGCCATCGCAGAGCGACTGCCCCATCAGCCAGATGCCTACGATGGGCTGCTTGTCAGCTGCGTGAATGAAGGCCGCAAGGCTGATGCCCGCAAGACACAGGAGAGTCTTCATGGACTACTTTGTGAACTGGAAGGAGAAGATGTCGGCGTCCTTCATCGAGATGCGCAGACGGACGGGTTTGCCAGTGAGTGAGCTGACATCGGTTCCGGATTTCCAGGTCACACGACGGTCGATCTCATTGCCGATCTGCGTCACGGCATCGTCGATGGAGAAGCCGGGCATGGGTTTGCCTGCGGGATCTTCAAATCCGATCTTCACACCACCAGCCGCGGACGTGGAGAAGTTCAACGACAGCTCGCGACCAACAAAGATGAACGGCTTCGTGATGGCGTGACCGCCCGCATACGGACAGTGCAAGGACGCGAAACCATCGGTACGCAGCGAGTAGCGACGCAGATGCGCGGTGGGCTGAGCGTAGTCCTGATTCACGAAGACGGACATCTCGTTGGCACCTGTGGGCGCCACGTTGAGCGCCGGGTAGTTGGTGCGTGACACCCAGTTCTGTGCGCCGATGCCGCCCTTGATAAAGCCTTCCAAAAAGGTGCGATCATAGTGGCCGAGATGCTCCTTGCCCTCCATGGGACGGGTTGTCATGAAGATGGCGTCCGAGGTATCCTTGAAGTAGCCGGGATTGACGTTGATCGCCTTGGCCTGCGCATCAGTGAGCACCTGACGCCTTGGCATGAAGCGCGCGGCGATGGACACATACAAATGCGGTGCGCGGAAGTAGGCGTGGGTTTGATTGGTGTAGAGGTGCTCGATGGGAGCTTCCATCTCGGGATTCCGATACTCCAACAACACGGGTGCCGACCACTTCAGGAAGTCGGTGCTCTCGCTGCGCACGATGCGTCGGATGCCGCCTTCGAACACGCGATAGTAGGCCACATACTTGCCCTCAGCCTGGGACCAGAAGGGCACGTTCTGCGAGTCGAACATGTATTTGAACGGAACCATAGCCTGCGTGATGACCGCAGCTTCCGCCATCTTCTGCCAGCGATAGCCATCGGGTGATTTCCACGCGAATAAACCACCTCCCTGCATCGTGCCGCCGAGCGCCTTGAAGCGTTCATCCGCAGGCACGCCCGGACGTAGATCACGGAAGGGACTGAAGTTGTGCGTAGCCTGGTTCGCTTTCATCAGCACCACGTTGTTTTGTTTGGTACCCATCACTTCATAGATGCCCAGCTCCGGTTTGGTCCAGATGCGACCATCCGTGGACTCCGCGCAGCAGGTGAGTTCTTCCTCACTGCCGTCTTTGTTCGCCACGGCCTTCCCGCGATAGTAGGCGCGCAGGCGTCCATCTTCGAGTGTCAGGATCGTGGCATAGCCACTGAAGAGACCTTCCCAGGGTTTGTCGAACTTGAACGCCACACCTTCATCACGAGGAACCTGAAGTCGCAGCTCGGTACGGCTGAGTTTATCGATCAGAAAATGATCCACGAACAACTCGCGGCGGCTGCCGATGTGGATGGGATCAGCGGCGTGAAGTGTACAAGCAACAGCAAGCAAGGTGACGGCAAATTTCATGAGTGTGATAGGAACCAAGCAACTACGTCAAATCGGAGCTCAATCTGCTGGTTCACTCGAAGGACCAAAAGGAAGCAGCTCAATCAGACAAGTTTCCAAAGCACCAAATCGTTGGTCACAAGCTACAAGCCAGCTCTTATGCACCGACAGATCTTTATGAAGCCCGTTTTCTTCATTGCCCTACTTTTGAACTCCCTTCCAGCAGCGGATATCCATGTCGGCAAAGACGCGCCGACCATTGCTCACGCCATCAAGGCGGCGCAACCCGGCGACACGATTCATCTAGAGCCGAAGGTGTATCGTGACTATGCAGGCTTCTACCTGAAGAAAGGCGAACCGGGGAAGCCGATCACGCTGAATGGGCATGGGGCGACGCTGGAGGGTAGTGATCCGATTGATCCGGCAAAGTGGCGTGAGGTTTCGACGGGGTTGTTTGCGAATGATGATCTGCTACCGGGGCTGAGCGATGCGACGATTGGTAGATGGTTTTTCCTCTTTGATGGCAAAATGCAGCTCATGGGCCGCACCTCTAAGGGGCGGAGTGCTAAGCTAAAGAAGCCGGAGGAGTTGCAGGCGGGCGAGTGGACCTTTGTGAAGGACTCAAATCGTGAAAAGCCGCCATCGAAGGCGATTTACGGCACGTTTTACCTCAAACTGGCCGTGGGGCAATCGCTGGCGGAGGCGAAGGTGTTTGCGCCGATGCGCAGCGCGGGTGTGCAGTTTGGCGGTGACAATGCGCACCTCGTGATCAAGAACCTCACGGCCACACATTCCTACAACGACGGCTTCAACATTCACGGCGACTGCCGCGACGTGGTCTTTGAAAACATCCGCGCCATCGAATGCGGCGACGATGGCATCAGTGCCCATGAATCGGCGCAGTATCGCGTGGATGGCTTTGTGAGTATCGGCAACAGCACGGGCATCTGCGACACGGGGACGGCGCAGACGAGTTACAACCGTGTTTTCATCTCGGATTGCCATGCGTTTGACCTGTATTTTCTCGATGAAGGCCGGTATTCGATCAAAAATGCTGTCGTGCTTTCCTCGGCACAAAATGCGTTCACGACAACAGGTCGCGAAAAAGGCGATTGCCGACTCAAAATGGAAAATGTGCTTATACGCCGCCTCGTGGAGCCAAAAACGGGTGTGATCGCACTGAACTCCACCGTCACGGGAAAAAGCTGCACCATTGAAAATCTCGACTTCAAGGTCAAGGGCACGGCGATCTGGGAAAACTGCCGCATCAATGAAAAAGCTGCTCCTGAAGAATCGAGCGCCACCGGAGCGAATGTGAATGGATTGCTCAAGCTGATGCCTCACGCCTATGCCACGCCCGCGACCTTCGTTGATGTGGCTTACGGTCCGCACTTTAGACAGACAATGGATGTGTGGATCGCGACGTCTGCCAAGCCGACACCGGTTGTGTTTTACATCCATGGAGGCGGTTGGGGTGCGCAGGACAAGACGGATATCCATCAGCATCTCGATGTGCGTGCGTTTCTGGATGCCGGCATCTCCGTGGCCTCGATCAACTACCGCTTCCTCGCCGATGCGAACGCAGCGAAGGTCAACCCGCCGCTGCAATGGCCGCTGATGGATTCTGCGCGTGCTTTGCAGTATCTGCGCTCGAAAGCTGGCGAGTGGAATCTCGACAAAACACGTATCGCTGCTAGCGGCGTTAGTGCCGGTGGCTGCTCCAGCCTATGGCTGGCGATGCACGACGACATGGCCGATACACAAGCGTCTGACCCCATCGCCCGCGAATCCACCCGGGTGCTTTTCACCGTCACGAAAGCTCCGCAGCCGTCGCTCGATCCGAAACAGCTCGTCGAATGGATCCCCAACAGCGAATACGGCGGCAACGCCTTCGGCTACATCGGCACAACGAGAAAAGAGACCTTCGCGACTTTCCTCGCGAATCGAGACAAACACCTCGCCGATCTCCACCAATGGTCACCAATGTTCCATGCCAGCGCCGATGACCCTTTCGCAGTCCTTTTGACCACCAAAGAAGACAAACCACCCGTCAAAGGCGAGCCGCAGAAAGATCCGACGCACAGCGCCGTGCTTGGCTTGATGCTCCAGAATACGCTGACGCCCCTCGGCGTGAAATGCGAAGTGCGGCATCCGTTCGATGGCAAGCCGAAGACGACGATGCAGGAGGTGCTTTTGCGAGAGCATGGCGTGATGAAGTAAGGTGATTGCCGTCATCGTATTCCTTTCTACCAAAAGCTGGATAAAGGCTGGTGAAAGCAGAGCGAAATGACGAACAGGTCATTATCGACTCATGATCCACGCCGGATCTCAGAGCCCTTGAACTGGATGCCGAAGCGAAAGACTTTTTTCTTCCGGCATTCGATCTTGCCTGTCTGAAGGTCGAAATGATCAGGAATCTCGATGACATGCAGGTCAGCCTTGGCGTGAAAACCGCGCTCAGAAAAGATGTCAATGAGGATGGCCAGCGCCTCTGGATCGTGGAAAAGCTTGTTCTCAGAGTTGATGTCTGCGCGGCCCGAAATGGCGTGCCGGACAATGATTGGCATCATCTTCCTTTCAATGAATTCAACCACCGACTCCATCAACTCAGGCTTTTCGACTTTGTAGTTGTCGAGGCGGCGCACGAGATCCTGGCGGGCGTGTCGGATGATCTCGCTGGCGAGCGGAAGCTTACGCAGCAGGTCAAAGGTACGCGGATCAAGTTCCAGTGAGCTTTGATATTCCAGCTCCTTGACGATATTTTCCTGCACCAACTCCAGAGGCACCTGGGCATTGATGAAATGGTAGTGGAAGATCTCTTTCAATGAGACCAAGGCGTCGTAGGTCTTCTCTTTGAAGACTTTGTAGCGGTTACGAGCCAAAGCGGCGTCGAAATCGGTGGCGCGCTCCTCCCAGAGTTCGCCAAGCCCCGATCGGCGCACTTCTTCATTATGTGCGAGTACTTCCTGACCACGCTTGAGTTGTCGGGAGATGCTTTCAGTCTCATCAACAAAAAGCACCATGATATGGAAGATGGGTTGCTTAAAATGAGCCGCGTCTGGTGTGTCAAGAAAGTCGCGGCGTAGGCGCACCATCTTGTCGAAAAGCAGCTTGAGACACTCCACCTGAACTTTGGTGCGTGGGAAGCCATCAAGGATGGCCCCGTTTTGTTGTTCCGGCTCCAGTAGTTTACGAAACAGAATGCCAACAACCTCGCGATCCCCAACCATGCCGCCCTGAGACTTGATTTGCCTGGCTTCCGGTGTGTCAAGAAGGGCACTGACGACAATGGGCTCCGCCGTGATTCCTCGTAGTTTGCGGATGAAGTCCGTGTTGGTTCCTTTACCCGCACCAGGAGCACCTCCGAGCAAAATGAGCTCCTTTGGAAAGCGTAATCTTTCTCGACCCAGATCACCCTCCAACTTCTTCCAAACATGATTGAAGATAAGCTGGGCATCTTTGATCTCCAAGTCAGCGGGAACGGCTGGCTTGGTGGGTGTTTCTATGACTGAGGGCTGCATGAAGAGTTTTAAAAAGCTATCGAGTCAGCAAGCCACAAGTCAAATGCCCGCAACTAATCCAATAAAAAAGCCTCCCGTGCAAAGAACTACACAGAAGGCTTGTTGATCCTAGGCCAGGACTTACTTGGCCTTGGCAAAAAGCTCAGCCACGGCGGTCCAGTTCACCACGCTCCACCAGGCAGCGATGTAGTCAGGGCGCTTGTTTTGATACTTGAGGTAGTAGGCGTGCTCCCAGACATCGCAGCCGAGGATCGGTGTGCCGCTGCCGTCCATGAGCGGATTGTCTTGATTCGGAGTGGAGGTCACGGCGACCTTGCCGTCCTTTACCACGAGCCAGGCCCAGCCTGAGCCGAAGCGGGTGGCACCTGCTTTGGCAAAAGCTTCTTTGAAGGCGTCAAAAGATCCGAAGGCAGCTGCAATAGCAGCGGCCAGTTCTCCAGTCGGAGCGCCACCAGCGTTTGGACCCATGATGTTCCAAAAGAGGCTGTGGTTGAAGTGTCCACCGCCGTTGTTGCGGACTGCGGGGCGGATGGCCTCTGGCACATTGTTGATGTTTTTGCAGAGATCCTCGATGGACTGCGCCTCAAGCTCTGCGTTGCCAGCAATGGCGTTGTTGAGGTTGGTGATGTAGGCGTTGTGATGGCGGCCATGATGGATCTCCATCGTAGTAGCATCGATGTGGGGCTCGAGAGCGGCCTTGTCGTAAGGGAGGGCTGGAAGTGTGTGTGCCATATTTGTTGAAGGTAGGTTGAATACTACGCGCCGCGTAGGTAGGCAGGGATACGAACGACGGCAAGCAGCGGAATGAGGATTTTCGCCTACCTTGCAAGCGCATTGTTATGGACAGTGAACGGACGCGGGCATGAGCAACAGATAAAGCAGCAGCAAAAGACCGATGATGACAAAAGACCTTCCATGGGCAGAATGTGTTAGAAGCAGCAGCTGAAAGCGAAGCCTAAATCAGTGACAACGACGCTGAATCTCCTGCACGGCCCAGTTGGCATGTTCAGAGATCAACGGATGTTCATCATCCACCAAGCACCTCAACGCCTGAAGATCATCCAGCGTTCCGACATTACCGAGAGCCACGCAGACATTGCGCAAAAAGGCAGGGCGTTTGATACGCTTGATCGGACTTTTAGCAAACAGCGCCCTGAATGATTCATCCGTGAGCGTCAAAAAATCGCGCAGGTTTTGTGAGAAGACTGTCTCTCGCGCTTGGAAAGTCGCCTCGTGAGAAATCTGCGCAAACTTGTTCCAAGGACAGGCCGTAAGACAGTCGTCGCAGCCATAAATGCGATCTCCCATGGCACGGCGGAACTCCTCAGGAATGCTGCCTTTGTGCTCGATGGTCAGGTAGCTGACGCAGCGCCGTGCATCCATGCGGCGCGGTGCGGTGATGGCCTGGGTCGGACAAGCCGTGATGCAGCGCGTACACTTGCCACAGAGATCCTTGGCTGGCGTGTCAGGCTGGATGTCCAGAGTCGTGATCAGTTCCGCCAAAAAGAACCAGGTGCCGAACTGGCGATGAATCTGCATCGTACTCTTCCCTCCCCACCCAAGACCGGCTTCACTGGCAAAATCGCGCTCCAGCACCGGTCCGGTGTCCACATAATAGCGCTGTGTGCCGCCCTGCTCGATGAGCCAGGCATCCAACTGCTTCAGCTTGGCGACAATGAGGTCATGGTAGTCTTCATTCCATGCGTAGCGGGCGATACGGTAGCCTCCAGGCCCAGGCTGCCGTTCGCCTTGAAAATAATTCAGCGCCAGCACGATGACGCTGCGAGCTCCAGGCTGCACGACACGCGGGTCAGTCCGCCGATCCATATTCCGCGCCATCCAGGCCATGTCACCATACTTGCTCTCGGCCACCCACTGCTCATACAGTTCACGATGCGGCGCTGGCTTCGCTTCAGCGACACGGCAGTCGCCAAAGCCCAGTTCTAGAGCTTTGGCGATGAGTTGAGACTTCAGGTCAGACATGGAGTGGCATCGTGAAGCCGCGTTTCAGCAAAGTCAAAAAGCCACTCTCCAAAAGACAGGCCCACTCGTTACTTGTGTAGCTTACATTCCGTCACCACTGTCCCGATACCATGGCTGAAACACCCTCCACCCGCATTCTTCCCCTCGGCACTCACGCCCCTGAATTTGAGCTTCCCGACGCCCGCGGTGAAAAATTCACTCTCGATGACGTCCGTGCCCCCCAGGGACTGATGGTCATGTTTGTGTGCAATCACTGCCCCTTCGTCGTGCATCTGGCTGAAGCGCTGAGCAGCTTTGCCAAAGAGATGGAAACCCTGGGCGTGGGTGTGGTGGCGATCAATTCCAACGACGCAGAGAAGTATCCAGCGGACTCCCCGGAAAAGATGCTCGCTTTCGCCAGCCAGCACGATTGGACCTTCCCCTACCTCGTCGATGCAGATCAAAGCATCGCTCAGGCCTATGTGGCAGCCTGCACGCCGGATTTTTACCTCTTTGATGGCGAGCTGAAGCTGACCTATTGCGGCCAGTTTGATGCAGCTCGTCCGCGTAACTCTGAGGCCGTCACAGGCAGCGATCTTCGTGAGGCCGTCCGTGCCATACTGGCGGGTGAATCACCGCTGCCGAATCAGCGCCCGAGCACAGGCTGCGGCATCAAATGGAAGCCCGGCAATGAGCCCCAGCTAGGCTGAGAATCACTCCTCCATCCTCGCCAGATAGGTCAGCGAACGATCTTCACCTCGACGCGCCACTACGATGATCTGCGCCCGTTTTTCACCCACGTAACCCGTGCTGGTGATGCGTCTCAGGTCATCGTCACTGGTTAAAATACCCTGCATGGCTGCGGCACGATCCCCAGACAGGCCCAACATGCGAAAAGCTTCACTGTCTGAGATGCGCTGATCATCTTCCGTTCCGGGGATGCCATCGGCACCATCTCGGCGGGCAATGTAGTTTTCGACATCACTCTCCGAGGCTCCCGAGATGGCGATCAGGGTTTCTTTAAAGGCAGTCCGCAGGTCGATGGTGCCATCGCCATAGACGGAGAAAAACTCACGCCAGTCTGGCTTCAGCCGATCAACGATGCCCATGCCGCGAACCAAAAGCATCTCATCAACATTAATGAAGCCGGAGTCTCTGGGCAGATCAAAGATGCCCTGGGTTTCATAAAACTCTTTCTCTGCACCGTTGCTCCGCACCGTCTCATCGCGGTCCACCCAGTCAGCCAGAGATTCACCGGCAATGGTCGCCTCATCACTGTTCAAGCCCCAACGCTCAAAGAGCTGCACCACGGCACCCATCAGGCGCTCATCGGTCACCAAGTTGATCGGGATCCGTGCGCCTTCATAATTGATCACCACGTCGAAACCACTGTCTGTGCCGATTTTCTGCTTCAGCACCTTGTCGCCACGCCTGGCCTCAGGATGCAGCCCCACAGCGAGCCCGCTTTCCGCCAAATGCAGGGCATGAAACTCGGCGGCAGCCAGTGCGCCTTCTTCAGCACTGTAACGAATGTATTCCACCACGCCCATGACCGTGACAGACATGAGCAGAAGCGCCCAAATCATGATCATGAGTGCTGAGCCTTGGGCTCGCTTCGCTTGAGCAATAGGCGAGTTCATCGGCTACCTCCTTGAGGTTGCCCACCTGCGGGGGGAACGCCATCACCGGGACGTCCGCCGCCATCACCGGGACGTCCGCCGCCATCACCGGGACGTCCGCCGCCATCGCCAGGACGTCCGCCACCATTGCCTGGCCGGCCACCGCCGCCGCCCGTGTTGTTGCCACCAGTGCTAGTATCCGTCGATGAACCCGCACTGCTGGGAGTGCCATTACCTGCGGTGAGAATCAGCGTCGGCACACTGTAAACCATGCGAATGGGCGTGACTCGGTCACGCATGACGAGTTGGACTTCGATCAGCTGCGGCCAGTCTGAGTCGTCCCACTCCTCCAGCCAGGCATCATCTTCTTCTTTGAAGAAACGCCACTTCAGCGTCACCACATCAGGCAGCAGCGGCATCCAGTAGCGCCCGTCATCATCTGGTGCCGAGAGTCCAGTGAGCTCCTGCTGCACGGGTTGACCACTGGCATCCGTTTCAGGCATGAGGTCCTCACGGGAAAGGCACAGGTATTGAATCAATGCATTGTTTTGATCCACGAGGCCGTTCGGATCAGGCCGCAACCCGAGGATCGTGTCCTCATACGAAATGGCGCGCAGACCGAACCCAAAACAGTTGGGCGAACCGCTGATCGTCAGCTCCTGCGGTGACTCGATCGCATTCGGGTCAAGACGAGCAAGAGTCAGCGTGGCCGTGCTCGGGAGTGTGGTGAAAGTCTTCCGGCAAAGGTCCAGGAAGCGATTGATGGCATCATTCTCACGCTGCACCTGCTCGATCTGAGCCGCACCTTTGACGCTGCCCTGGATGATGGAAAACAGCGTCCCGGTGATCATGCCGAGGATCGTCAGCGCGATCACCACCTCCATGAGGGAGAAGCCGCGCGGAGAGCGCCTTGGGTTATTGGGCAGGCTTATAAACATAAACATCCACGCTTTCCTCCCGTTGCTCACTGCCGACTGCATAGCTGGCGATGATTTTAAGATTATACATGTCCTGCATCGTGTTACCACGCGTCATGGTCAGTGCTACGGGCTCGGCCGAGCTGGTGTAAGTCACACCGAGCAGGGCATCCGTGGTGCTGACACTCATTTCATTCAGAGGCTTACGGCGGATTTCCTCCAAAAAAGACCTCATGCCGATGCGCACGCGCTGATCTTTGTTGAGGATGTTCGCCACTTCCATGGAGGCGTTGAGCGATCTGGCCAGTCCCAAAACACCGATAGCGAAGATGGCCAGAGCGATGATCAACTCCAGCAAGATGTAACCGGGGCGAAGGGCGGAGGGCAGAGTGCGGAGGGCATGAATAGAAGCACAGGGCACTCCCGTGATGACTCTTTGCCCTCTGCTCTGTGCTCGGCACTTCATCGCAGGTCAATCACCTCCCGGATGATGTCAGCCGTCAGCGCGCCAAACTCCACATCAAACACGGCGCTTTGCCGCTCCAGATGCATCTTGAGAGGCACACAGATGCCCGTCGGCTGGAAGACCCAGAGCTTCACCAGATCACCCGACATGTCAGCGATCTGGGGCTCATTCCAGAACTTCAGGGAATACTGCACATCTTGAGGCAGATTGTAGTGCTCTTCCCAGTTGTCATTCAGCTCCGGTCCAGCAGGAGCCAACGGCAGCTGAGTTTTGGGCTGCTCCCCTGCCCCGGCATCCAGATCATTATCAGCATCGTCCGCGTTGGGGTTGAGACGCAGATTACCCGTCTCCACCTCAGCTAAAAACTCTGTCAATTCGGTGAGTTGAAGGTAGGGGCTGAAGTAGCGTGAGGCTACGAAGCCACCCTGATAAAAAGCCACCTGATAAGGCCGCTTTTCCCGCATCGCACGGATGCGGGCTTCCTTCGCCAGACGCACTAGCTCGATGACCGGCTCACGAGCGAGTTGTTCTTCCCGTAAGCCTTTAAACATGGGCACAGCCCCAGCAGCGATGACGATGATGATCGTCAGCGAGATGACGATCTCGACCAGCGTGAATCCAGCGCGGCATGACACAGGAAAGACCAAGTCCGAAACTCGAAAGCCTTGGCTTGGCCTATTCTGGCCTATCGTCATGCTGAGCTCGGACTTCATTCGTCATTTAGTGTTCGCAGGCCAGTTGCCGATGTCATCTTCCGTGCCATCAGCACCATCTTTACCGACTGACCACACATCGTAGGCCTTTTTGGCTTTCTGGGCTGGATAACGATACTTGTATTCCATGCCCCAGGGATCTTTCGGCACGGACTCCAGCAGAGCGGTCCACTTTTCCGGCAGCGGCTCAGTGGTGGGCTTCTCCACCAAGGCTTTCAGGCCCTGCTCCGTCGTCGGTGGGCGCATGTTGCGGGCTTCATAGAGCTGGAGCTGGGTCATGATGTTTTGCAGATCTCCATCCACCCGCGTTTCTTTGGCAACATCCACATTGCCCTTCAGCATGTAGATGGACCCAGCGGCGAGGATCGAGATGATGGTGAGCACGATGACGATCTCGATCAGGGTGAAACCGGTGGCTCGTGGCAGATGGCGGGGCGTGTGGGTGGTCATGGGATAGCGTGGGGGTTAACGAGATTTTATCAGAGGAGTTACAGAATTGATGACAAAACAGAGAGGACAGAAAGTCCATTCATTGCTCAAAAAGTGCTACACACGGCTTTTGATACCATTCACCGACTGGAACACAGCCGAAATGATGGAGTAGGCGACCACACCGACGACGACGGCCATCACGAGGATGATGATCGGCGAGATCAGAGCCGTCATGCGTTTGATGCGCTTATCCAGCTCCTTGTCATAACGCACCGCACTCTTCTCCAGAGACTTGCTGAGCTGTCCAGTCTGCTCGCCGACAGCGATCATATCCACCAGCATCAGTGGAAAGGAACCGACTTTTTTCAGCGAGCTGGAGAGTGATCCACCCTCCGCCACCAGCCCCGTCACCTTATCCAGCAGGGATTGGATGAAAACATTGGCCGAGATTTTCGATACCAGCCGGATGCTGTTTAAAAGCGGCACGCCATGCCCCACGAGACTGCCCATGGAGTGGCTAAACTGAGCATAAAAACGCGTCGCGATCACCGGCCCGAAAAGTGGAATTTTCAGCTTCGCCTCATGCCACCACATCAGCCCCTTGGGCGTGGCAATGAAGGCTTTGAAAGACAGCGAGATAATCGTGATGATGGCCAGAATCACCCACCAGTAGGCCGCCAGAAACGAATTGAAGCTGATCAGCATCTGCGTGGCGAAGGGCAGCTTTTGGCCGCTTTTATCCAGCAGATCCGTGATCTGCGGCACCATCACCGTCATGAAAACCACCATCAGCACCACACAGGCGCTCACCAGGAAAGCCGGGTAAATCATCGCCTGAGTCACCTTGGATTGCAGCTCCGCCATCACGGTCAGGCTTTGCCCCAAGCGCCGCAGGATCGGCGCCAGCGAGCCGCTCACCTCACCCGCAGCCACGAGATTGCAATACAGATCATCAAAGCTCGGCGAAGCTTTTTTCAGAGCCTTCGCCACAGTGGAACCTTCTCTGAGCTGATCTCGCAAAATGCTGGAAACACGACGCAGCCCCACATCCTCCTGCCGCTCCATGATCACTCGCAGAGCTTGGTCGATTTGTAGCCCGCCATCCAGCATGTCAGCCAGTTCCTCCGTAAAAAGAATGACCTGTGACCTCTTCAACCGCACCGGTTGATTATCCTCCAGCTTCGCCGCCGCAGAGGCTGTAGATTGGGCACTCTTCGCCTCCTCAGCCACCTTCACCGGCGTCAGCGCCTGGGCCTCCAGCTTCCGAAAAGCCTCCGCACGCGAGTTCACAGCGAGACTCCCCGTGACAGTCTGACCGGAGGTATTCAGGGCGGTGTAGGCGAAGGTGGGCATGTTGTTCAGCTAAGAGGCTCGCAAAATGAAGTAACAGGAAACCTTATTCACTGGCCGCCGTGACGGTCATGACTTCGTCTAAGGTCGTGATGCCTTCGCTGGCTTTGCGGAAGCCATAGTGGCGCATGGGGATCATTCCGTCGGACAGGGCCTGAGCTTTAAGTTCCATGGCGGTGGCGCGGAGGTTAATTTTCTCCTGGAGCTTATCGGTCATCATGCAGATTTCCATGATGGCGAGTCGGCCGCTGAAGCCAGTGCCACGGCAGGAGCGGCAGCCGACAGGGCGGAAGAGCTTGGATTTCCACTCCATGGGGAAGCCGATGGCCTTGAGGTAGCTGTCCTCGTGCTGGGCGGGTTCTTTGCAATGCGGGCAGAGGGTACGGACGAGACGCTGAGCTTGGAAGGCGCGGACGGAGGAGGAGACCATGAAGGGCTCGATACCCATGTCCAAAAGTCGGGAGATGCCGCCGACAGCGTCGTTCGTGTGGAGCGTGGAGAGCACCAAGTGACCCGTCAAAGCACCGCGGATAGCGATCTCGACGGTTTCCTGGTCACGCATTTCCCCGACCATGATGACGTTCGGATCGCCGCGAAGGATGGAACGCAGCCCGGCGGCGAAAGTGAGGTCGATCTCGGGCTTCACGGCGATCTGGATGATGCCGTCGAGCTTGTTTTCCACAGGGTCTTCGATGGTAACGATGCGACGCTCCTTGGTGTTTAGCTCTTTGAGCAAGGTGTAAAGCGTGCTGCTCTTTCCGGAACCGGTGGGGCCGGTGATGAGAATGATGCCGTTGGGGGCAGCGATGAGTTTGCGGAACTTCGCCTCGGTATCTGGATCGAGTCCGAGTGCCCCCATGTCGAACTTTTTCCGCGTGAGCAAACGAAGCGCCACAGACTCGCCATTGACGCTGGGGATGGTGGCGACGCGGACGTCGATGGGCTCGCCATCCAGTTCGAGGTTAATGCGTCCATCCTGCGGCATCCGGCGCTCGGCGATGTCGAGGTGCGCCATGATCTTGAGTCGCGAGATAAGCGAATTTTGCAGTAGACGCATATTGGGAGGCACGGGGACTTCGATGAGTTTGCCATCGACTCGGTAACGGATGCGGAGGTCGCGCTCCAGAGGCTCGACATGGATGTCTGTAGCGCGTTCTTTGAGCCCCTCACGGAAGACCTGGTTCACAAAGTTCAGCACGGTGGCTTCTTCATCAGCCTCGTCGAGGACATTGACCTCTTGCTTCATGTCGTCGTCCTGATCCGTTCCTTCGCGGCCTTCGAGGAGTTCCTCGAAATTTTCCGCGCCGACGCCATAGCCCTGGTGTAGCGCTTCCAAAATGCGGTGGCGACTGGCGATCTGCCAGTGAACGCGTTTACACAGTTCCTGCCCGACAGCCTGACGCGCGCTGAGGTCAAAAGGATTGTAGGTGAGCACCGTGGCCTCGACGGCGCTGACATGTGCTGGGTAAATGCGGTAACGCAGGGCCAGTTTGGCTGGAAAACGATGATGGAGTCCTTCTTGAGCATCCCCATCTTCACGAGCGTAAGGCATTTGCAGACGGGTGGCTAATTGGGCAAAGAAACCTTCTTCATCCACCACATTGGCATCCAGCAAGGCCTCAATCAGCGGCTGTCGTTTATCCCCGGCATCCTCAAGTATATGAAGTAGCTTTGAATTGTCACGGCAGCCAGCTTGTTTGGCAGCGTGAGAAAGGACATCCGAGAGCGAGTGTGAAGGCATGAGAAAGGGCGGCAATGTAACGCAGGCAGAGACTCGAAGTTGCGCCAATCCCTAGATTTCCAGAACCCGCCAAAAGATGAATGAGCAAGCACTAAACGCATCATGCAACCGCTGTCCTTGACGGAGAGGCGCTTGGGCTCACTTTTCGCATTTCAGTGTGAGTTTTTAAGAAGTCATTCACAGGTTATTCACAATGGATCTGGAGGGCTTATAGAATAAGGATTCCAGTCACAAAAACACATTTAACCCCATTCTTTCACCTTGGTGCGACAGTCCAGCGCTGAGGCTGTGGAACGCTTTGTGAATGGGGCAGGAACGACTTTCAAGTTTTCAAAAAAATTAGACAAACACTCTAACCCACTTTAACACAGGCAAGTTAAATGCATCACAATTAATTCATTGCGAGCTAATTATAAGGTTATTCACAATAAGAAACCACTGTGATACAGTTGGCAGATTGCGTTGACTGGGGCCGTGACCTTATCACCTAATAAACTCAACTTCCATTGATGAGTGAGGTCATTTTTCAACCGCC
>CANHTV010000013.1 GCA_947463285.1 Verrucomicrobiaceae bacterium
AGCTCAGCGGTAGAGCGGGTGGCTGTTAACCACTAGGTCGTAGGTTCGAACCCTACCTCAGGAGCCATCAAATGGCAGTGTAGCTCAGCGGTAGAGCAGAGGACTCATAAGCCTTTGGTCGGCGGTTCAAATCCGCCCCCTGCCACCATCTCCCCTCAGGGGAGAAAGGACCTCATTCAACACTCGCGACATACAGCGAAGCGATACCAAAACTCAGATGCCGAGTTTTCACCGACTTGAAACCACAGGAGAGGATCAATGCCTCCATGTCTGAGCCTGATGGAAAGCGCTCTACTGAACTACATAAGTATTCATAAGCCTTTCTTTGACCGGTGATCCAGCCAGCAATGCGCGGCATGATATTTTTCAGATAAAACAAGTAAGCAGGCCGGATGACAGGCAGCGAAGGCAGCGAAAAATCTAGAACAAAAAGAAATCCCTGCGGCTTTAAAACGCGCCGCATCTCCACGAGAGCCCCAGGCCAAGAAGCCATATTGCGCAGACCGAACGCCACCGTCAGTGCATCAAAACTACCATCATGAAAAGGCAGATTCATTCCATCAGCGGCAATAAGTTGATTAAAGGCTTTCTTCTGAGCTTCCCTCATCATAGGCACAGAAAAATCTGCGCCCAAGATCTGCGCCCCTATACAGGCACTTTGCAAGGTTTCCACCAGATCACCACTTCCAGTTGCGAGGTCCAAAATCGTTCGCGGTTGCTTTTCCGCCACTTTCCTCGCGGTCAACTGCCGCCACAAAACATCAATGCCCAGACTGAGCACATGGTTGGCTAGCACATAGCGGCTGGCAATTCCTGCAAAGGCGTTTTTAACAAATCCAGCATCCTGCATAATACGAGCATCCCGATTTTTTAGGGATGGTGCGCTCGAGAGGACTCGAACCTCCACGATGTTACTCACTAGAACCTGAATCTAGCGCGTCTACCAATTCCGCCACGAGCGCAACTTCTGAAACGGGAGTGCATAGTCATCCAGACGCGAGACTTCTCAACTAAAATTTGGATTTTGTTTCATCCAGCTCAGCATTTTTTTACGATAACTGCCTGTGAGGTTGACCTGAGTATGTCGAATAAAAGCCCGCCCATCAAAGTCTCAGACCATCTCTTCCACATAAAAGAAACCGCTTGAATGAGCCGGAAATTTAAGAACTCTTAACAATATGAAATTTAGTGTCTTACTTGTAGCAGCCCCCTTACTTCCGCTGTTGCTATTCAGCATATCGGTGGCGACAGCGCAACAAGCCCCAGTCTATGTGCAGCATCAGTATGTAAATCCAGCTCCAGTGTATCGACAGGCACCGACTTACGGCCAGCCGCAGCGCTATGCTCAACCAAGCTATCCACAGCAGAACTATCAAGGCTACAATCAGCCCAGTCAGTCCCAGTATGTGAGCCCAGCTGAGTTTTTGCCTAATTTCGGCCGAAAATTCGGGAACTTGTTCCGCCGTGTCTTTTACGGAGACAGTTCCCCTACAGGCTACTCTCCACAGGCCTATCCTCCAACAGGCCGACTAGATCACCCCCCGCAAGGCTATGTCAGAGATCCAGAGATAGCGCCAAGCTCTCCGATAACTCCGCCCCGTTATGAAACGCCACCTCCGCCAACAACTAAAATTCAGCCGAAGGTGAAGTCCACACCCCCAAGCACATCGAAATCGGTGAATCAGTCAAAGAAGCCTTCCTCGACCAAGACAAGTAATAGCAGCAGCTCAGCAACTCGGAAATACACTCCCCCCAGCATCACTAGGCAGACCAGCAAGCCGCTGGTCGAAGAAGAGCCACTTCCCGTTGTAGAAAAAGACAACACGCCAATTGATCCACTATCTCAATTGCCTGGTTCCAAACCGAAGGATCAAGTCAAAAGCTCGACCAACACAACAGCCGCAGCTAATAACGGTAACTTCCTTCGTGGAAAAAAAGGTTCCAAGGATGGGCGTGTCATCAGCCCTTATCCCCCTTATCGTGAACTGGATGTCAGCGGACTCTCCAGCGGTTCTCTGGCTCTAGATCCCACCACTCAGAAAGTTTTCGAGGTGCCTTGATCATTATTCTGCGCTAAGAAAGTAAGAAGGAATCTATCATTTATGGATAGTCATCCAAGCCTTTGAGACAGAAGGCTTGACCTAACTGACAATTTCTAATGCTGTGATGGTGTTTTCGATTGCATCATTGCATGAAAACTTTGCCTCATTACTACAAGCTTCTATCCTTTGCCTCTATCTTGCCAGGCTTCGGCGGTGATGGCTGATCATGTTTATTAATTTAATGGTTCGCTTGCAGATTCCCTCGGTGGGCTATCCATGGTGGCGGCTGATGGCACCTTGGGCACAAGCTCCTATAATTTTTTGGGGGCCTGGGGCCCAATGTCAGCAGTGTATTGACCGATACAGGCCACTACAGCATCGAAGCAGAGTTCCGTGTCGCTGATGTTTCCAGCTATCGCAATGTGATCATTTTTAATAACCTCACGTAGGATATCGTCTTCAATATCCTAAATGGCAGGCTTCGACTCTACAACTATGTGAAAGTCTCCGAAGTCTGCATCAGCCATAACACCACACATCGGCTCCTCATCACGCGAGATGGGACCACGAAGCCATTCAAAGGATTCGTGGATGGCATCAAAAGACTGTCAGCACGGATACCAGCAGGAGGTGCGCAAAGTGATACGGTTCTATCCCTGGGCATTCATGGCACGGGTACCTACAGCGGCGGTGGTACTGGCGGCCTCGGCGATACGATCAATGATGAAGAGTCCGTATTCAACGTCCTCTCGTCGGCAGCAGCAACTACGTCTCGCGCATCTATCGCCCTTGAAGCAGTGCGGCCCACGGCCCCTGCTTCAGAACGATCTCAGGCACTAAAGACTGCCAACGGGGATCTCCATCATGGATCATCTTGCGCACACTCGCACTGGTCTGGAAGAGGCTCTCCTCCAGGCCATCCTTGATGACGTGGACGCTACCCGTTTGCAGCATGTAGTTTAGCAGATGCTGCTGTTCACGGCTCACGCGTGCCTGTGTCGCATTCCGCACCTTGCCAGTGATCGGGTCACCGGCTGGATAAACATACAGCCTCACCTTGTTGCGGAAAAGACGGCCAAATGCCTCCAGCAGACCGCCTTCAAGATCCGCATACCAGCGCTCATTAAAAAGCTCCTCAAACAACGGCAACCCCAGAACGATCCCCACCGGCATCTGCGTGTGACGCGAGAGAAAGGCACTCAGCCGGTGAAACTCCGCATACTTCGAAATCAGCACATTTTTTCCCAGCGCCTGCAGGATGTCAGCGCGAGCCAGGAAATTGTCGTACTGAACCTCGCAGTCATCCATGCAGAGCAGGTTGTGCATCGTGATCTCACAGATCTCCATGTGCCCCTGCGCTTCATCGCCAAAACCTTCTGAAAAAGCCTTCTGCCCGCGCTCCAGCATGTCCAGATTCAGCCGCGTTATCGGGTCAAACGTGCCACGGCTTAGAAATACCGGCTTTTTATACAGCACATCTGAAGCCTGCAAAATTTCACCATCCGCACCAAACAACGCCGCATCGGCCAAATCACTACGCACCAGCTCCAGAGCCACGAGCCGATCCTGAAACTCCGACGAGGCAAACGCCGGACCCGTAAAGTCGATCATGTCGATCTCCACACGCCAGCGATTCAGATCATCCATCAGACTGCGCAAAAAAGTCGGCAGATGCTCACGCAGATGAAAGGCTCCGTAGATCAGATTGACCCCCAGGATGCCCAGTGCCTCAGCCTGGCGTTGATTCGTTGCATCCAGCAGGCGCACATGGATCTGGATGTCGTGACAAGGCCCCTGAGGCTCCGTCTGAAACCGCAGCCCCAGCCAGCCGTGGCACTCCTCCTTCGTATCGCGAAAACCCTTCGCGCGCACCGTGTTCGCCAAGGCAAAAAAAGTCGTCGTTTCACCCCGTTTCGCCGCCAACCTCTGCTGTACAATTTGGAATTCATGCTCCAGCATCGCCACCATGCGTTGGCGTGAGACATAGCGCGCACTCTTGCCATAAATCTCATCGCTGAAAGTCATGTCGTAGGCCGACATCGTCTTGGCCACCGTCCCTGAGGCCCCACCAGCGCGGAAGAACCAGTTCGCGATCTCCTGACCTGCCCCAATCTCGGCAAAGGTGCCGTACACACGGTGTGCGAGATTCAGCTTCAGCGCTTTTTCGAGAGTTCCGGGACGTTCGTTGGGGGAGCCGATCATGATGAAGTACTGTGACCGAGCTACGAACAGCCAAGCCGCCCGGAAGTAAAGAATCAAAATCCGACGAAACAGCTCCGCCATTGACTGAGATGGACTGCGTCATTGGCTGATGAGGTTGAATCAGGCACGGCCAGAGCAAAGTCTGGCGAAACCAGATTCGCGCTCTTTCGGAAACCGCGCGTCACATGCCTATTCGCCATCTTCGAGAAAGCTTTTCGCGCAAGATCGGTGGAGCGGTGGACGAGATGCTTCGATGCGTTTTTTATCTCTGCTGGTTTTGTTTTCAGTTCCACTCCTCACCGCCGCAGAGCCACCTCCGATCCAGCAGTGGATTAATGAAGCCATCGCAGCTGGTGGCGGCATCGTGACGATCCCGGAGGGTGAGCACGTTTTGCCACGCGGCCTGGTGATCAAGGACGCTAAAAAACTGGCGCTGCGTGGCATCAATACAGAAACCTGCGTGCTAAAACTGGTCACAGGATCGGAGTCCGCAAAGAAGGAACCGCTCATCGAGATCATCGGCACGGCAGAGACGTTGGAGATCGCTAAGCTCACATTCATCGGCAGTGAGACAGCCGGAGACAAATGCCCTGCCCTTTTGCGAATCCACGACGTGCCAGAGAAACCGGTGATGAAGGACCTGATCGTGCGCGACTGTGCCTTTGCAGATTTCACCACCGGGCTGGAGGTGATCGCGGCCAACATCGTCAGCGTCGAGCGATGCAGTCTGCGAGATGGCCGCGGCAGTGCGGTGCTTTTTCGCCAACTCAAAGCAGCCACCGCTCGTGGCAACCGCATGACGCGCATGAAGGGCGCGGCTTTTGAGCTCCGTGAGGCCTCCGGCTGCCTGATCATCGGTAATGAAACCCTGGGCTGCGCGCATGGAGTGGTCATCCAGCCGGAAAGCCAGCCAAAGGCAGAAGCCCATCAGATCCTGAACAACGCTTTTTTCAAAAACAGCGGCCCTGCCATCCATCCGGCGCAGATTCAGCCACAGCCGATCTTGAAAGATAATGATTCTGAGTGAATCCAGCGAGCATCACGTTCACCATCGCCTCATGAAATCGCTCTTCTGGCTTCTTGCCCTTACCGTCATCACCATCGGCTCCACTTCTGCCCAAAGCGGCACAGCTCGCCCGAAACCAGAGCGCTTCGCCAAAGACATCGCCAAGTTTGCCAAAGAACCAGCGACGAAAGGCGGCATCGTTTTCACCGGCAGCTCCAGCATCCGCCTGTGGACAGATCTGGCGAAGGATTTCCCCGACCTGCCAGTGCTGAATCGCGGCTTTGGCGGCAGCGTGGCGAATGACCTCATCGTTTATGCAGACACCGTGGTGCTGCGTCATGAGCCCAAGATCCTCGTCACCTACACCGGCAGCAATGATCTGAATGCCAAGCTCAGCGTCGCGGAGGCCTTTGCGGACTACACTCGCTTTTTAAACCTCGTGCATGAGAAGCTGCCAAAGACGCGCGTGATCCTGACCTCGGTCAAAATCGGTGAAAAACGCCTGAGCCAGATCCCACAAGTGCTGGAGCTGAATCGCCAGCTGGAATCCTGGGCAAAAACCACGGGCTGGGTCCGCTATGTGGACTGCACCAGCTACCTCGCCGATGCCAAGGGCCACCCGATCCGCGAATTTTACCGTGATGACCTGCTGCACCTCAGCCCAGCTGGTTATGCCTCCTGGAAAAAAATCCTCTCCCCGATCCTGCACGAGGAATGGGCGAAGGTGAAGTGAGAGGGCGGTCTTTGAAAGGAGAGCCTACACTCCTGCCCGCCAGAGCACAGAGCACGCCGCTTATCGACTCAAATCTCCCTGCGTCATGACGCGAAAGCCGGAGCGGTGCAGCACGTCTGCGGCGGCGACACCTTCATCACAATGCAGAGCCAGTAAGGGATTCAGGCCTGGGCGGACGATGAGCGGGTAACAAAACTCGATGTTCAGCTCAGCCATGAGCAGCGTAGAGAGACATTCCGTGAGTCGATGACCAGACTCGCTGAGCTCGACGACAACGATGCGGCAGTCGGCATGAGGGATACCTTTTTCGATGAACAGCATCCCGGCACTCTCGGGGTCACTGAGGATCAATCGCACCAAGGTCATCTCCGTGGTATCCTGCATGGAAAGGCCGAGGATCTCGATGGAATGATCTTGGAGCAGCTTCGTGAGCGCCATGAGAGAGCCGACGCGGTTTTGAAGAAAGACCGAAAGCTGGCGGATGGCCGTGCTTGCAGGCGCTTGAGTCGGGGTTTCCTGGAGAATCGTGGATTCCATGGCAGTGAGACTGAAACGGTACGGGGTGGTTTTTAGCCCGCAGGGCCAGTGGCCGAGCGAGATTCATCAAAGAGCGTGACCCTTAGCGGGAGGCTCATCAAAGTCAGGTCACCACGTTGGATGAGCCAGCGATAAACACCGGCCCGCTCGATGCGCACGCGTTGTAGATTCAGCACGATGTTGCGTGTGACGAAGGGCACGAAGTTGGAAGGAAAACTGACCTCCACCGTCTGCTCAAAGGGCGGCAAGCACTCCTTGCCAGAAGGATCCACACAGCGAATGAGGAAGGGATGATTTCCGGCGTCATTGGCCTCGAAAATTAGCCTCACGACGAGCGAGCAGGCCGGGTGGACGACGGGAAACTCGCGGGAGCAAAGGGTATCAAAGGCCCCGAGGATGCAGAGTTTGCCGGAGTAGTCGGCGGCGGAATCGCAAAGAGTGGCGAGTTGTACAGTCATGCAGTGAGTTACGTCAGCAGAGTCGGGATCAGTTACGACGGAAGAGTTTCTTGAAGAAACCACCGAGCGTTTTCTGCTCTGGCTGTGGCGGCGGCGCGACTGCTTTCTGAACGGCCTCCTTGAGTTTTTCCGTCTCGCCTTCCAGCTCGCCTTCATCCAGGGCCAGAGCCTTCGGCGCATCTTTCATCGCGGCGACGAGCGGATCATCCGCAGGGGCTCCTTCGTAGTATTTGCGGAAGACTTCATTGACAATCGGGGCAGCATAACCACCGCCGCTGACGTTTTCACCGGGGCGGCCTTCGTAGACGACAGCAAAGGCGAGCACGGGCTGGCTAGCTGGCAGAAAACCGGTGAACCAGGCGAGGTTCTGATCCTTCGCCAACTTCCACTGAGCGGTGCCAGTTTTTCCGGCAATCTGGGCCTGCTTGATAGCAGCAGCGTGCCCCGTGCCACCACTGCCGGAAACCACAGCCACCATGCCTTTGACCACCGCATCGCGCGCGAGGGGATCCAGATCCACCTGACGTTTCACTTTGGGCTCAAAGGCCTCCACAACGACCTCGCTGATAGACTGCACCTGCTTCACCAGCAGCGGTTGCTTGAGATTCACCCCATCCGCCAGCGCCGCCATACATTGGCAGACTTGGAGAGGCGTCGCCAGCACGGCACCCTGTCCGATGGAGATGTTCGCCAGCTCACCGCCCAGGATGCGGTGGTCTGCACTCGTCGGCACATTGCCACGGCCTTCAGCTTTCAGCGGAATACCGGTGCGCTCACCGAAGCCCATGCGCAGGGCCATATCAGTCACCGGATCTGCGCCTGCCGCCAAGGCAGCCTGATAAAACCAAGTATTGCATGAGCGCTTGATGGCAGTGATGACATTCATGTCACCCTCATCGCTCTTGGTGTTGTGATTATGAAAGTAACGGTCGCCGATGAGCAACGAGGTGCCGCAATAATAGGAACTGGCAGGCGTTACCTTGCCGCTCTCCAGAGCACCAAGCGCCGTTACGATTTTGAAAGTCGAGGCAGGCGGATATTCACCGCGAAACGACCGTGCCAGCAAGGGCATCCGCGGATCGGCGCTCAACTCCTCCCAGCGCTTGCTGCGGATGCCAAAGACGAACTCATTGGGGTTAAAGCTGGGATTCGAGGCCATCGCCAGGATCTCGCCATTGCGCACGTCCATGATGACCATGGCACCGCCGTTGCGGGCGTTTTTCTTCAGCGCGTTTTCTGCATACTTTTGCAGATGATAATCCAGCGTCGTCACCACGGTGCGCCCTGGTGATGGACGGCGCAACACTTCATCCGAGAGCAGCTTGCCATCCGCATCAAAGAGCAGATTGATCTCCCCAGGGATGCCTTTCAAAGCCGCATCAAAGGTGATCTCCAAACCATCGCGACCTTCGATCTCCTCAAACAAAGGGTCGCCATCCACGATCGGCCCCTCTGGCAGGCGGCGCGTCTTACCGCTGTATCCCAAAATATGGCAGGCGGTTTCTTCTTTAGGGTAATGGCGGATGTAGGCGGGTTGCAACAACAGCGAGCCCTGCTCCAGCAAAGGTTTCAGCTTGTCCTGCTGCTCCTGACTTAGCTCGACATTCAGGCCCTCTTCCAAAGAAAACACCAACGGCAACCAGCGGCGATTTTGATAGTGGCTGATGAGTTTGTCATCCGGCAGCATCCAGGTCTTGCCGAGCAGCTTATTCGCCGCCGCTATCTTCTCCTTCGCAAAAGCCAGGATGGTCTGCGAGTCCGCCTTGTCCATGAAAGGAAAATTCAGCGCCAAGTAATACACCACCCTGTTTTGCGCGAGCGCGATGCCGTTGCGATCCACGATCTGTCCACGCGGCGCTGGAATGCTCAGGCGCATCGTGCGGGCCTCTTTTTGTGTGCTGAGGGAGGCCGCGAGATCTTTTTTCTTCGTCTCCTGCACCGCCTCCCCTGTGCCGATCACCGACTGAGCTTTGGGAGCCTCCTGACCAGCCGCAGCCTGGGCCACGGTGAGGAGTGTGAAAAGACTGCGCCTGAAGCGGTTAGACATGAGCAAAGGAATGGAGGTGCGCCTGGAAACCAGCTTCCAGAAACGAGCCTGAAGATGACGGCTCATGCAGACAACGTCAAGACCGCAGGTAAGTCGTGACGCCGAGCCCTCATCACTGGAATCCATGGCTCATCACTCCACGACATCCCCCACGAGCAGCAGGGCTCCGGGGAAGATCTTGGAGCCGTCGAAGCGCTCGGGCTTGTCGATGGTGTTCTTATTCTTCGCGAGGATGGCGGCCTTGTCCGGCTGGTCGGGGTGGATCTCGATTTTTACGTTGTGGACGGTGTCCGGCAAACCGTCGCCGATCATCAGGGAGGATAGGCGGTGGTAGGTACAGTAGGCATCGAAACGCGGAACGATCTTCGCAGGCTGGTCATCCAGAGTGACGATGACTTGGCCACAATCTGGACCAACGAGATCATAGAGTGCGCAGCGGGTACCTTTGAACTTGAAAGTGATGGTTTCGCCGGGCTTCGAGGCGGTGTGGAGATTTGGCAGGCGAGCAGCCCAGCGTTTGCCGAAGTCATTGGTCTTCACATCCACGACGGTGATTCCGCTGGAGAGTTTCGTGGCGGTGATGGGCACGAGCTTGGCGTTCTCGTAGTTGTTCGAATTCAAGGCAGCAGCTAAAGAGTGCGTCACAGGCTTGCCAGAGGCCTCAGCGATAGGCTTCAACGAGCGAACGATGGCGGCGAGATACAGCTCGTGACCGGTTTCGACATGTGGATGCACGCTGTCGGGAGCGAAGACGAATTTGTCGCCGAGAGCCTTCTTTTCTTCGTCTGTCTTCGGCAGCTTGGCTTTCCATTCGAGCTTGCCGGCCTTGGCGAGCTTCGCGACTTCCATGCCCATGTGGATGGTGGGGATGCCGTAGTGGTCGGCCACACCTTCCATGGCGCTGGCGGAGCGCTGGAATTTGCCGTCAAGCATCGCAGGCGCGAGAGCCTCAGTAAGGGTATAAACGAAGCAGATGTCGCACTCAGGAAGCGCCTTCCAAGTCTGGCGAACAATGCCCTCCATGCAGCGGATGATTTGCTCGGGCTGCGCGCCACCGTCATTCACGGCGAACTCGACAAAGAGCAGGTCGGGTTTTTGATCCAGCATGTCCTGCTTCAGGCGGCAGACACCCAGGTCGGAGCCAGTGCCACCGATGGCGGCATTGATCTCGCTGAGCTTGGCCTGCGGATAGCTTTTCTGAAAATGGGCCCGTGTCTTCACACGCCATCCTGGCTGCGCGGTGATGCTGCCACCGAAGTAGCCGATCTTCAGATCTGCGCCGGGCTGCCTAACTTTGTACAAAAAGTTAGGCAGGCCCAGACGTGGACGGCATTCCTGCGCGGTCACGAGGGGAAACTCAGGCGCGGCGGCTTGAATAAAAGCACTGAAAACCAGCAGACTGAAGAGGTGAAGGGCGAGGGAGATCATGGAATAAGACAAACTAGCCAGAGAAAAGACGCCAGCATGAACGCGTTATCAAGAGGCAGCTGTTTTTGCTAAAACGAGTGCGCGAGCTTGCCTTCTGGCGGCCTGTCACCTAAAAAGCGGAAATTCCCCAAACAAACTCAATGAGCGCAGACTTCTCTACTCCCCAAATCCCCGCCCAAGGCATCATGGAACCCCTCGGCGACGAAGACCGTGACATCCTCAGCGGCTACGGCGAATTCAAACCCGTGCAGGCAGGCAGCCACCTCATCGAGGAAGGCAGCGTGCAGACGGGCCTGTATTTCGTGATCAGCGGCAAACTCCACGCCACCGCTATGCGCGCAGGTCACAAAGTCCTGCTCGGTAGCATTAGCACTGGTGAAACCATCGGCGAGATCAATCTCCTCGACCCCTCCGCCGCCAGCGCCACCGTCACCGCCGTAGATTTTAGCCAGGTCTGGTTCATCGACTCCAAGAATCTGGAATCCTACATCAACGAATACCCTCGCGCCGCAGCATGGCTGTTGATCGGTGTCGGCAAAACCATCGCCCGCCGTCTTCGCACCGTGAATGACAAGATCGCCAGCTTCTACGGCGGCTGAGATGGAATACCAGCTTATCAAAAGGCTTCTGGCCCATCTCCCCACCCGTGGTAGATGGGCCTTTATCTAGCATGAAAGTTAGCTCCCCTGCCCCACGATTACTTCAGCTCCAACACCATGACCGACTCAAACGCCCTAAACCGCCGCCATTTCGTCCAGACAGCCAGCAGCGCCGCTATCATCACCGCTGCCACGAAACTGCGAGCCCAGCAGAAAGCGGATTCGAATGAAACGCTCCGCATCGGACTCGTCGGCTGCGGAGGCCGTGGCACAGGGGCTGCCTCGCAGGCGCTTGGAGCAGAGTACAATGGCAAAATTGTCGCCATGGCAGATGTGGACGAGAAGCAGATCGAAGGCAGTATCGCCAGCCTCTCGCAGAAATTCCCCGACCGTGTCGATGTGAAGGCCGACAAGAAATTCATCGGCCTGGATGCCTATCAAAAACTCATCGACAGCGGTGTCGATGTCGTCCTGCTCGCCAGCCCTCCAGGCTTCCGCCCGCTGCATCTTCAAGCCGCCGTAGAGGCTGGAAAGCACATCTTCTGTGAGAAACCTATGGCCGTGGACACCATCGGCTACCACATGGCCATGGCCGCCGTGGAGAAAGCCAAGCAGAAGAAGCTCAACATCGTCGCCGGCTTCTGCTGGCGCTACAGCACCTCACGCTTGGAGGCCTTTAATCGTGTGCTCGGTGGCGACATCGGCAAGATCACCAGCATCTACGCCACCTATCACACCGGCCCCGTCAAACCCATGCCCCCAGCCAGCGGCCGCCCCGCCGGCATGAGCGATGTCGAGTGGCAGGTGCGCAATTGGTATAACTTTTCCTGGCTCAGCGGTGACAGCCTCGTGGAGCAGGCCGTCCACAGCGTCGATAAAATCGTCTGGGCCATGGGTGACAAAGCCCCGCTGAATTGCATCGGCACTGGCGGACGCCAGATCAAAGCTGAAGACGGCAATATCTTCGACCACTTCCACGCCGCCTATGAGTGGGAAAACGGCGTCATCTGCAACATGGCCAGCCGCCAGATCAAAGGCTGCCAGGGGCACAACCAGGACATTATTCGTGGTGAAAAAGGCGTTCTTACCATCGGCAAAGGTGGCGCTCCTTTCATCGACGGCCCGAAACGCTGGCGCTTCCGTGGCGAAGAGAAAAACATGTACGATCTGGAGCACGAGGCGCTCTTCAATGCCATCCGCAAAGGCGAAGTCATCAACAACGGTGATCGCATGATGCTCTCCACGCTCGTAGGCATCATGGGCCGCGAAGCCGCCTATACGGGCCAGCTTATTACTTGGGAGCAAATGCTCGCCTGCACCCAGGATCTGGCACCTGATAATCTCAAGTGGAGCGATAGCTTCACCCCCACACCGATGCCGATGCCCGGAGTCACCAAGTTCCTGCTGCCAGCGCCTGCGAAGCCTGAGGATCAGGGCAAGGACAAGAAAAAGGCTTGATCCGCTCACCGAACATCATCTCGGCATACCTGATCTTGATCCAGCCCTGACATGAGCTGGCACATTCAGCGCGTGTCACTATGCTGGGCCTTTGACTGATAAGCCAGAGTCACTACTTTGGCACCCATGGATACTTTTCGCCGACTGCTATTTGCTATCACGGTCTTCGCCGTCGCCACTCTTGCCTTCAGTCTTTGGAGGAGTGGGCTCAGCGGCTATGGCCTGCTGAATCTGGTCCAGGGCCAGCCCCCTGGAGAGGAGACATTCACTGCACCTACCACGCCGAAGCTGGACCTCGGAGACATGCGGGTGCTCAGCGCCATGAATGACGAATTTGCCAAACTCAGCGCCGCCGTGCTGCCGAGCGTCGTCAGCATCAATACCAAAACCCTGCGTCGCGGACAAACCGCATGGCATCCCTTCTTCGGCCTAGTAAGTGGACGACCCCAGGTCATTCCAGGCCTCGGCTCTGGGGCCATCATTTCCAAAGAAGGCCACGTCATCACGAACTACCACGTCATCGCTGATGTCAGCGAGGTGCAGGTCATCACCAACGACAATCAAAAACACAACGCCCGCATCCTCGGCGCTAGCCGCGAGCGCGACATCGCTCTGCTGAAGATCGAAGGTGGCAAAAACAACTTCCCTGCCCTGTCCTTTGCCGACAGCGACGCCGCAAAAGTGGGCCAGATCGTCTTCGCCGTGGGAAATCCCTTTGGCCTCAGCGGCACCGTCACCCAAGGCATCATCAGCGCTCGCGACCGCCATCTGAGCGATAGCCAGATGGAATACCTGCAAACCGACACCGTTATTAACCCCGGCAACTCCGGTGGTCCTCTGGTCAACATCCGAGGGCAAATGATCGGCATCAATGTCGCCATCTATCGGGGTGATGAAAACGTCCGCGCTTGGCAGGGCGTCGGGCTCGCGGTGCCGGCCAATGAAGCCAAAGGTGTCATTGACGCCATACTCGCCCAGACCAGCAAAGGTGCCACCAATGCTGCCACCGGCATGGGTTACCTCGGGCTGGAACTCAGCCCAGAAACCGTCGCCATTGACACCGGTAACAGCAGCCCCACCATAGGGGCCTTCATCACAGACCTTGATACACAGTCACCGAGCGTCGTTGCCGGACTCGCCCAGGGCGACGTCATTACCGACATCCACGGCCGCAGCTTCACCAGCCCGCGAGAGCTGCTTGAAATCATCCGCTCACTGCCCCCTGGAACCCGCACCCAGGTCACCATCTACAGAGACAACCAGTTGATCAAACTACCCATCACCATCGGTGCGCGGCCTGACGAGTCATAATTCAAAATATCGCGATAAGTCGCTGGGCCAAGAGTCACTCCAAGCTGTAATATACCGACAATTCTTAGCGAGCATGGCACTCCCAACTCTGCTACTCAGAGACCGCAGTTCCAGTCACAAAATTCTCTTATTCTTTAAAGGGTGTCCGTGCAAAAGGCTCACTTATTCTTTCGGGCCTTCTTTTCGGGAGGGCTCTGAGCAGGTTGGGCTTCGGGTGATTGAGTTTCAACCGGTGAATCTTTGTCCTCGGTCGTGGGGGGGACTTCAGCGGCCGCTGGCTCGGGTGTCGTATCTGGCGTCAGCTCGGAAAGAGGACATGCCACGGCGGGCTCTGACATGGGCTGATCACTGAGAATGATGCCCATGAGACCGGCAAACCAAGCGGCCAGGGTGCCGGAGAAAGGCTCGAACAAAAGACCATTGAAGGCCAGTAGCGGTGTCAGCAGGCACGTAAGAAAGGTCAGCGCTAGCAGATATAGGTACTTTTGCCAAACTCTCGGCAGCTCCATGCCCAGCCAGGCGGAGCTGAAAGCCAGGGAGCTATAAAACAAATACTGAAGCGGCAATGACTGCCGCACGCCGCCCTCTGGCAGCACGAGATAAAGCGGCAGCTGCCTTGCGAGCCAGCGCGCAGCCTCGATAAAGATACCGAACTGATACAAGGCCAGCAGGGGCACGCAGATAAGGATGCCGATGAAGAGAATGGTGGCGGTGCGATTACGAGCCATGGTTTGCAGAAACAGGATTTTCGGTTTGGCGATAGGAATTCACGACGAGTTCGCTGAGGAAACGATCTGGCTGATCTACAACCTCTGGCGTGAGATGAAACACGGTTTGGCCGCTGCTGCGGGACACAAGCTGGAGACCGAAAGAATAGTCCTTAAACAAGCGCTGGCACAGCGTCTCGATGGAGCTGCCTTCACGCTCGGCACGCTGTACAACGGCATGAATGGCCGCGACATCGAAGACGAGACTTAGTCCGTGCTCTGCCTCAAAACGGGAGGCAAAGGCGCGCACATCATCCGCACGAACATCGGTTTTAAGACTCTGCGCGTCGAAACGGCAGCGCTCCAGCGCACGGGCGGTGTCTTTGACGAGCTCACCATCGACGATGAGGTCTGGCAGCCCGAGGCTGGGCAGCTCGAATTTAAAGTCACGCAGCACTTTTTCCCAGGCTGTGACAAGACCACGAGCACCGGTTTTCTCCTCTGCGGCAATGGTGGCCACGGAACGCAGGGCATCGTCTTCAAAGACGGCCTTCACGCCATAGGCATGAAACTCGCGCTCGTATTGGCGGATGAGGCTGCCCTCGCTGTGCTTCATGATCTGGAAAAGATCATCCGCCGTGAGCGCCTCACAAAATACGCGCACCGGCAGCCGCCCGATGAACTCGGCCTCGAAACCGTAATCAATAAAGTCCTTGGTCCGAGCCTGACGCAGCAGCTCCTCGGAGGCTGGTTTTTCCTGGATCGCAGCCCCAAAGCCGATGGAGGCCTTGCTCTGGCGTTTTTCGATGATTTTCTCCAACCCTGAAAAGGCGCCACTGACGATGAAGAGGATGTTGCGCGTATTGATCACTTCACGGCCTGAGCGGCCCTGACGCATGTCGAACATCATCTTCATCTGACTGCGGAAGTCGTTGGAGGCATAAAGCGGCACCTCCGTTTCCTCCATGAGCTTGAGCAGTGCGGTCTGGACGCCACGGCCACTGACATCGCGCCCACCACGGCCTTCACCGCCGGTGGCCAGCTTGTCGATCTCATCGAGGTAAATGATGCCATGCTCGGCAAGGGTGACGTTGCCATTCGCCTTTGCCACGAGGTCACGGATGAGGTCATCGACATCTCCACCCACGTAGCCGGTCTCACTGAATTTCGTAGCATCTGCCTTCACAAAGGGCACGCCAATCAGATCGGCGATGTGCTTCACAAGGTAAGTTTTACCGACGCCAGTAGGGCCAATGATGATGACGTTTTGCTTGGAAAACTCCAACGTTGATTGCGTGTTCTGAGCAGCATGTTCACGCAGCATCCTAGCGTGGTTGTAATGATCACACACGGCCGTGGCCAGCACCTTTTTGGCCTCATCCTGGCGGATCACAAAGCGATCAAGGTAGGCTTTGATGTCGGTTGGTTTATAGCTGAACTCAAAGCTGACATCAGGCGTCTCCTCCGCAGGAGAGGAATCGCTGGAGTCACTCTCTTCAGGCGATGACCCAAGATTATGCGGCTCGATCCGCGAAAATACCACCTGACCTCCGAGGCTGTTTTTGATGAAGTCTTCTAGCTTGCGCGTGATCTCCTCGGGGCAAGGATGCGTGGGCTTGGTGGTGTCTGGCGGTTCCGTGCTGGAGTCACTCATGGGGCAGGTAATGTCAGCGAACCTGCCCGACTCGCAAGGGACAAGGCAATTATGTAATCGCGCTTCAATTGGCCATTTCGATAAAGCTCAGCAGATCGGCCATGTCCTGCACGCTGAGGCCGCCTTCGAGTCCTTCAGGCATGAGGCTTTGGCCGGTGGAGCTGCTGCCTTTGATATTCGCGCGTTGGAGCGTCACATTCACGCCGCCCATCATCTTGAGGGACATGCTGCTGGCATCGTCGGAGGTAATCACGCCCTGCACGGTCTGGCCTTCCTTCGTGTTCACCGTATAGGCGATGTATTGGGAGGCGACTTCTTTGTGCGGCTCCAGGATCGCGGTCAGCAAGGCATCGCGGCCCTTTGTCTTCACCGTGGTGAAATTCGGCCCCACTTCGATGCCCATGCCGTTCGCCTGATGGCAGGCCATGCAGCGGGAGATGTACTGGTTTTGCCCGGCCTTCGAGTCGCCTTTCATGCTCACAGCAGGCGCAAAGGTCTTCACCACTTCTTCGCGCGAAGGTGGGGTCACCGACTTGAGCACCGTCTTCGCCAGTGCGGCGACCTTGGCATTCTTGTGCTTGATCAAATCCTGCACCTGCGACGCGGCGAGGTCGGTGGGTGTTGGGCCAGAGCCCAGCGCCTCCAACAGAGCCAGCGCACCGTCATCGCGTGAAAGCAAGGTCGCGAGAGTCATCGTGCGTGCCTGTGGCTTGAAACCCATCCAGGCTCCGAGTAACGAAGCCGTGACCTCCTTGCCAGCCAGCTCACTCACGGCCTTCACGGCAGCGGCTTGCACTCGCTCACTCTGACCAGCGCCGAGGCAGGCGGTGAGCGAGGCCTGCCCTTGTTTCTTCGTGGCGAGAGACAGTAACTCGATGGCTCCCAACTTCGCTGACTCACTCTCAGAAGCATCAGTCGCCGTTGTCGCAGCCTGGGTAAAGACCGCCGCCAGCTTGCCTTGGGTATCCACTTTGGCGATGGAGCTGCCTCCGCGGCGGAGCCCTGTGGCGAGAGCCTTGAGGCCGCTCTGACGTCGAGTCGTCGAGGTGCCGGGGGCTGACAGCAGCTGGATGGCAAAGGACAGCGCCTTGTCCTGCTTCTGCTGGCCGATCATGCTTAGCAGAGCTTCAGCGACAAAGTCATTCAAGGCAGGCCGGCCTGGGGTGGCGAGGATCTCCAGGATCTGCAACGGGTCCGTTTCAGCACTGCTCAGGATGGCGGAGAGCATGAGCGGATTGCTGCCATACTTCGCCAGCATGTCAGCCTGACGCGCATCCGGCGTGGTCCCGGCGATCCCCGGCAGCCCCTCGAAAAACTGATGGATCAGCATGGCATAGGTGAAACGGACGCGTGGGGATGCATCGATACCGAGAGCGTTCACGGCTGAGGTGACTCGGGCCTGGCCCTTGATTCGGGAACCCAGAAGTACCGCTTTTTCCCGCACCTGGGCCGATGGATCAGTGAGCGCTCGCTCGACGACTTCGATGTCCTCCGCCTTCAGGGGTGCGAGGGAGTTCAGTGCGTGGATCTTCTCCAACTCGCTGGCATCTTGAGTCAACCGGGCCTTCAACATCGGCACCGCCGACTTGTCCCGCCTCTCATAGAGCAAGCGCTGCGCGGTGTCGCGATGCCAGCCATTTGTGTGGCCGAGGGTCTTCACCAGTTCCTCGGTGCTCGCTTCCGCCAGCGTGACCTTCTGCCCTTTACGCTCCACGCCTTTGTCCGGCACGATGCGCCAGATGCGGCCGCGATCGTTGCCGTTGTTGAGGTCAAGGTGCTTCTTGATCTCGTCTGGCACGCTCCAGGGATGCTCGATGACCTCGCGATACATGTCGCAGACGTAAAGACAGCCGTCGGGAGCATTGGCGAAGTTCACCACGCGCACCCAAGTGTCCTTGCTGGCGGCGAATTCAAAGCCTTGCTCATCGGCGGGGCGCTCGCCCACCAAATTGATGCCGTCTTCGGCATAACGGATCTGTTTGCGATGGATGAGCTGGCCACCCGCGTCACCGGTGAAGCTGTTGTTCACGAACTCGGGACCGTAGGCATCGCCGCGATAAATCGTCGTGCCGGTGGCTCCGGTAAAGTAACCGCTCACGCGACCTCCGCCCTCGACCGCTCCCTTCACCACACCGGCGATGCGCCAGCGGGTGCGGATGATGCGCCAGGGCTCGTCCGGGCTGAGGCGGAAGACCTCCGCCGCGCCCCCATCCACCGCGATGCTGCGACGGCTCGGTGGCATGTCGTAGTAGGGATTGCGTGCGGTGTAGCAGTCATCGTAGAGCCAGTATTGGAGGTGATCCGAGTTCGAGCAGCCGAACTTCCTCCCGTAGTTGTCAAAGCTCATGCCATACTGCGCACCGCCCAATTCGAGACCGAACTCATGGGTCAGCGGATCAAACCAAAAGTCACGTCCGCCCAGCTCCTGATCCGGTAGTTCGGGCCGCTTCAGACACTTGATCTTCCCGCGATTGCCCCCGCCTGCGAGCACATGAATGCGGTTGTCCTGCCCCCATTGGAAGCTGTTCATCAGGCCCTGCACATTCAGGATTTTTAAACCGGTGCCAAAGCCCGTGTACACCTTCTCCCGCACCTCCGCCTTGCCATCGCCATCCTTGTCTTCAAAGCGCCAGATGTCCGGCGTGGCTCCCACATACAGCCCGCCATTCGCCCAGGTCAGACCTGTGGGCCAGGGCAGGTCATCGGCGAAGACTTGGGAGGTCTCGAAGAAACCATCGCCGTCCTTGTCCTCCAGCATCGAGATGCGTCCGAGGTGCGGCGTCACATCGCGCATCTCGCTGTAATCAATCATTTCACAGGCGAACATGCGGCCACGCTCATCAAAGCAGACCGCGATGGGGTCCCGCACCTGAGGTTCATTGGCCACCAGTTCCATCTTGAAGCCCTTCTTCACCTGCCAGGTGCCCGGTGCGTCCTTCGGCTCTACCGCCGGATAGCGCGGCAGGTCCTTCGCCGGGTCCACATTCACCGCGTTCTTTGTTTCACCATAAGCCTTCGCATAGGTCGTCTTCGTCTCGATGCCATCCTTCGGTGCCTGCGCCAGCATCGGCAGAGCAGCGAGCAGGGTCAAAAGCAGAGTCAGGATGGCAGGCGTGGCTTTCATAATCAGGAGAATGGCCTGAAACCAACGTCTCAAGCAAGCGGTCATCCCCATCAGTCAGCACGGCTTCTGGTATTTTTGGGATACACTCATCACTCGCCCCATTTCACGTCCTTCAACTGTAGATCCAGCGCCTGCCCAGACATTTCAATTTCCACGAGTGATAAAAAGTGGCCTCCAGCATCAGTACGGAAAAATCGCTGTAAATGATTTGGTTCAATCTGCGCGAAACCAACAAGGACAAAGATGCCTGGCTGCGCCTGCTAAAAACAGTCCTCTCACCAACGTGTCCTGCGATGTGCGACTGGCTGACATCAACAGCGTGAGAGCAGAGACCGTGCTCTCCCCGGCCCCCACCCTGCATCTGCGCATCCCTTTGTTTCGCTGACCCTTCTGGATGTATGTCTTTGTGAGAAATGTGCGCACCATGGAGATCCTGCTAGAAACAGGCATCACCCTGCTTAACGTCGAACCAAGCTCTCAAAACTACTGCTGCTACACCGCCACCCACTCAGCATGGCTAGACTTCAGATGTCGATCTGGTTTTTCATCATCATCGGATCCTTTATTTTCCTTTGGTCCACGACCGGCAGCCTGGCAGTAGTCAATACCACCGCCCTTGCACTCATGGGCATCAGTGGCGGCACGACCATGTTCTTCGCCATCATTTCCCAAAAACAGGAATGGGACAGGCACGAGCGGATGCCCACAGGAAAAAGCGGCACGATTATCACCGATTGGTTCATCGACCTCTTAAGCGATAATCAAGGCATCACCATTCACCGCTTTCAAATGCTGGCCTGGACGCTCGTAATTTTGATCGTTTTCATCAATGGTGTCATCACGGACTATGCGATGCCCATTTTCAGCACAGTTCTCCTGGACCTCATGGGCATCAGCTCAGGTGTTTATGTGGGGCTGAAGCTGAAGGAAGACGGTCACGAGACAGCCACAAATGAAGCCGACCCCATCGAATCCAAAACTGACAAGCCCATCAAAAAACCAAGGCATGAGTGAGGCTCCCTTTCTGCACTGCAATCGCTGTGGGCGACCAGAGCCACAGCCCGTGAGTCATCGCGAGTTCGTCTGCGCCAGCTGTGATTACCGGCATTTCGTCACCCCCTTCCCTGCCGCCTGCGCGCTGCTGCTGGATGCAGAAAATCGCATCTTGCTAATCCGTCGCGCCAATGAACCTGGGCGTGGTCTTCTGTGCGTGCCCGGCGGCGTCGTCGAAGGCGGCGAGACAGCCGAAGAAGCCGTGTCACGAGAGACCCTGGAGGAAATCGGGCTGGATCTACCCGCCTCCGAGTTCAGCTACTTCGCAGCGCTACCGAACCGCTATCCTTTCCAAGGCTATGTTTGGCCGACGCTGGATCTGTTTTATCTGGCGCGGGTGTCATCTTTTGAAAACATCCAAGCCCAAGAATCGGAAGTTTCCGGCTGGGAAATCATACCCCTAGCTGACGTGGATTACCGAGAGTTTGCCTTTGAATCGAATGCTGAAGCCGTGCGCCGTCTGAACGCAAATCTGCCGGGATCAGTTTGCACATGATCCCGGCAGACAGGTGACTAACGAATGAATCAGGGGCGGACTTCTTCGCCGGTCTGAGTGCTGGTGATCTTGATCTCTTCGCGATGAAGAGAAGGATCACTGCGGAAGGTGAGACGGGCTTCGTATTTGCGCTCCAGCGAGACGAGCAGCTCGCCATCTTCGGTCTTAAGTCGCTGCATGACCTCGGGGTGAACGACGACGACGAGGCTCTTCTGCTCCGGTTTACCACGGCCAAGGATGGCACTGAGACTACGCTGAAGCTCGACGCTCATGGTCATGGTGGTCTTTACC
>CANHTV010000014.1 GCA_947463285.1 Verrucomicrobiaceae bacterium
GTGCGGAATCAGCATGAAATTCTGCACCGTCGTGCGGTGATGCATGGCGATGACGATCTCATGGATCAGCTCCGTGGCCTGGGGGCCGACACAGCTGGCACCGAGGATCTCGCCCGTCTTGGCCTGGGCGATCATTTTTACGAAGCCGTTCGTTTCACCCATGACCATGCTTTTCCCATGATCATTGAAGGGGTAGCTGGCGGTGACAAAGGGGATATTCTGAGCTTTCAGCTCCGCTTCACTGGCACCGACCACCGCCACCTGAGGATGTGAAAAGACACCAAACAGCAGCAGCCGGTAGTCCATCATCTCCGTGGCTGTTTCACCTCGCAACAGCCGTGCTGCATTGCGTGCAGCAATCTCCCCCTGCTGGATGGCGATGTGGACAACATCCAAGGGACTGCAAACATCCCCAGCCGAAAAGATGTGGGGTTGCGTGGTCTGCATCGTCGGCTGCACCTGGATCTTTTTTCCATCGAGCGAGACGCCTGCAGCATCGAGCTGCAAGCCCGCAGTGGCTGGCTCGCGCCCCATTGCGAGCAGGATTTCATCGACATCCAGCTGACGTGCCTCGCCACCGTGGAGATAGTCCAGCCGCTTGCCGTTTTCATGCTGACTGACACGCTGAATCTGGGTACCCAGATGACAGGTAATGCCGCGCTGGATGTAGGCTTTTTCGATCACCGCACTGCACTCAGGATCGGTGCCGGTGAGGAACTGGGCACTGCGCTGGATCAGCGTCACCTGTCTGCCCATGGCCTCCAGATAATGCGCCATCTCCAAGGCGATAGCCCCACCACCGAGCACAGCGAAGCGTTGCGGGAGCTCGGCAGCATCGAGGATGTCATCACTGGTCCAAAACCCCGTTTCAGCCAGACCTGCAATCGGAGGCACACTGGCCAAAGAACCTGTCGTTAGGCAAAAGCTGCGCGCAGTGACCTGAAATGAGGCACTGCCATCGCGCGGCAGGATTTCCAGCGTGTGCGCATCGACAAAGGCGGCGTGTCCACGATACAAAACGAAGCGCCCGTCCGTCAGCTGACCTTCACGATAGCCTGCAAAGTCGGCAATCAGCGCCCGCTTGCGATCTCGGATCACGGTCAGATCCACGCCTGATGACTGCACCTTCAGTCCAAACTCTGCGGCATGTCGGGTCGTGAGAGCCCTATCAGCTGACTCGATCAGCGTCTTGCTCGGCATGCATCCACGCAATATACACAGGCCGCCGAGGTCAGCCGCGCCATCGACGACGGCCACGCGCAGGCCTTCGCCATGAGCCGTGCGTGCGGCGGCATAACCGGCACTGCCGCCGCCGATGATGATGAAATCGAAATGGGTGTCACTCATGAGAGCTGACTTCAACGCTGCTCTGGTAGGAAGATCAAACGCCTTTTTGATTCAGCATGAATCGAAAGGAGGCCAGCAGAGGGTTCGTTCATCGCAGCCAACATGCGTTTTGCTCTTTATCTGCCTTTCCTCCTAGCTGCCGCCTCATCATCGGCTGTGGATTTTTCGACGGTGATCTATCCGCTGCTGCAACGCGCCTGCTTTGAGTGTCACGGTGCCGAGAATGATAAAGGCGGCCTGCGTTTGCATGCCGCATCGGGTCTAGCCAAAGCGGATCATCAGGAAATTCTGCGCCGAGTCTCCCTGCCCCGCTCCGACAAAGAAGCAATGCCAAAACGTGGCGACGCTTTGACTCAAATGGAGATTCAAAACCTGCGCGACTGGATCGGTGCTGGAGCAATCTGGCCGGAGACGCTGAATACCCTGAAACACTGGAGCTATGTGCCGCCCAGACGCCCCGAGCTGCCAGCGGTCACCGAGACGACCTGGCAGAAAAACCCGGTGGATCGCTTCATCATGGCCCGGCTGGAGAAGACCGGGATCGACCACTCACCGGAAGCGGAACCTGCCGTGCTTTACCGTCGCCTTTCCCTCGATCTAACTGGTCTACCGCCCGCCATCGCCGATGTCGATGCTTTTATCAAAGCCTACACAAAAGATGCAGATCAGTCGGTGCTAGCAGCGGCGGACAAACTATTGGCCTCGAAGGAGTTCGGCGTGCGCTGGGCCAGCCCTTGGTTGGATGCAGCCCGTTATGCAGACTCTCACGGGTTTCAGCGTGATGACCTGCGGCAGATCTGGGGCTTTCGCGACTGGGTGGTGGATGCGCTCAATGCCGACATGCCCTTTGATCGCTTCACCATCGAGCAGGTAGCGGGCGATCTTTTGCCCAAAGCGACACCACAGCAGATTATCGCCACCGGTTTTCACCGCTGCACCCCGACCAACGTCGAAGCAGGCTCCGAGCCAGAGGAAACACGGATCAATCAAGTCATCGACCGAGTAAACACCACCGGTGCCATCTGGCTGGGCAGTACCCTGGAATGCGCCCAGTGCCATAACCATAAGTATGATCCATTCAGCCAGCGGGATTATTACGGACTGCTGGCCTACTTTAACAACACCGAGCGGGAAGCCGAACGCACGAACCTCAAAACGCCCAGCAGCATCCAGTTCAAAGGTGTCCCGATGCCCTTGCCAAGCCCCGAGCTGGAAACCCAACGGCAGGCGTTGCAAGCTAAGATCAAGCAAGTAGATGCGCAGATTCAAAAGCTGACACCTCCATCAGCCAAACCCACTGCGGCATCTTCACAAGTCACTGCCTTAAAACCTCTCTCCTTCGAAAGTGAATCTGGTGCCGACAGCACGATCCTAGCCGATCAAAGCGTGCTGTTGAGCGGCGACCCACCGGACGAAGATGAATACAGCGTCTTGTATGAACTCCCCGCAGGTTCAACCATCAACGCCTTGATGGTTGAGGCTCTGAGTGATGACTCCCTGCCCGGCAAAGGCCCCGGTCGAGGGAATGCCGGACGGCCCAATTTTGTGCTCCAGCATCTGGAAGCCAAACTGACCTCAGCCAACGACAAAAACGTCGCCAGTCAGACACTGACTTTCCAAAGCGCGCAGGCCAGCTTCTCACAGTCCACTTTCCTCGTGACCAATCTCGCCGATGACAAACCCGAGACAGGCTGGGCCATCATGCCCCGCTTTGGCGAAAGCCACTGGGCAGCCCTGACCTTGAAGCAGCCGCTTCAGGTCACGGCTGGGACACAGCTGCAACTGCGCTTGGTACAGAAATTTGGTGGCGGGCGAGTCATCGGCAGACTGCGGGTCTCAGCCATTTCAGGGGATGTGATCGCGGCTTTGCCCAAGGCCGAAAAGACCGAGGAGAAAGCAATTCACCCTCGCGTGGCCAAGCTTGAGCGCCAGCGCAGCACACTCAACAAACAACTCGCCGAACTGAAACCCGCCACGACAGAGATCATGCGCGAGCTGCCTGAGCCACGGATGACCGGCATCTTCAAACGTGGTGTTTACACAGACGTCGGCGACGCCGTAAAACCGGACACTCCAGCCATCATCCAAGTCAAAGCCAGCGCTGAGCCCAATCGTCTGAGTTTGGCGCGCTGGCTGGTTAATCGAGACAATCCTCTCACGGCCAGAGTGACGATCAATCGCTGGTGGGCCGAGCTGTTTGGCCGCGGCATCGTCGCTACCGTGGAGGACTTTGGCATCAAGGGAGCCACGCCCACACATCCTGAACTCCTCGATTGGCTCGCCGTTGAGTTCATGGAGAGCGGCTGGAGCATGAAACAAGTGCTCAAGATCATCGTCACCTCACGCACCTACCGGCAGTCTTCCAACCATGGCACCTCATCCAAAGATCCAGAAAACACGCTGCACTGGCGTGGTCCACGGCATCGGATGGATGCGGAAGCGATCCGTGACAACGCTCTCGCCATCGCCGGCCTGCTGAATTTGAAACAAGGAGGAGAACCCATCCGTCCGCCGCAGCCGGAAGGCCTCTGGGCCAAAGTCGGCGGGCAACAATACAAGTATGAGGTCAGTCCAGGCACCGAACAGCATCGGCGTGGGCTTTATGTCGTGCTGAAGCGCGGGGCCCCCTATCCGAGTTTTGTCAATTTTGATGCCAGTGCCCGCATGGCTTGCGTGGTGAAACGCAGCCGCTCCAACACCCCACTGCAAGCACTCACGCTACTGAATGATCCCGTCTATGTGGAAGCTGCACAGGCCCTGGCCCAAAGAATCCTCCGCGAATCCAAAGACAGCGTGCCAGAGGCACGCATCCGTTATGGTTTTCGCTTGGCAATCGCGCGTGAGCCTCGCCCTCAGGAAATGGCCGTGCTGAAGAAACTTTTTGAGGCATCAAAAGCCGACAATGCTTGGTTTTCCATCGCCACCGCGCTTCTTAACCTAGATGAAACCATCACCAAAGGCTAATCTCGTAGCAGCGCCCGCAAGGGCGTGGGAAAGCCATCCAAAAACGAAAAAAGCCGAAGAGTGAACAAACGCTCTTCGGCTTCAAAGGGATTGAGAAGGAAATTAGTCCTCTGAGGAGTCAGCAGGCTCTTCGGTACCAGCATCGCCTTCGGAAGCGGTGACAGTGACCTTCAGGAAGCAGCTCACTTCATTGTGAAGCTTCACTGGCACTTCGAAGGTACCGGTGTTCTTAATCGGTTTGTCGAGCTGGATCTGGTGACGGTCGATCTCGATGTTGCCAGCACTCTCGGCCACCGCTTTGGCGATGTCCATGGTCGTGACAGAACCGAAGGCTTTGCCGCCCTGGCCAGTCTGGAGAGTAAGCTTCAGCTTCAGCTTCTTCAGCTTGGCTGCGATTTTTTCAGCTTCCTGGAGTTCTTTGGATTCACGCTCAGCGCGCACAGCCTTCAGATGATTCAGGTGACGCAGGTTGCCAGCGGTCGCGTCAAAAGCCTTGCCCTGTGGGACGAGGAAGTTGCGCGCGAAGCCACGCTTCACATGCACGACATCAGCCTCGGCTCCGAGACCTTTAATTCTTTCTTTGAGGATAACTTGAACGTTTGCCATAAACTGGGGGCTTTCTGGGGAAAGGGGGGCGAAAGTACACGCATCCCCCGCCCTGTCAAATAATGCGATGAAATCCTTTTCGCTAGCGGGCAGAAAAATTGCGGCAACCCAGGACCTTAGCCAGAGGCCGGTTGCGGAAAAGTGACCGAAGCCCACTTTACAACCCATGCCGTACTTGAAAAAACCTTTCTCAGAATGCCTGCTGGCCAAATTGGATTCTTGGAAAGATGAGCCTCTGAGTTACAGGCCACCACTGAATCAGGGATTCATCGCGGATGACCATGCGGTGCGGCTGGGTTTTGGAGAGGCGGTATGGGCCATGGCCTGTCAGGCTTTGGAGATCTGGCATATGTTTTCCGAATGGACGCAGCTGGCTAGGGTAGATAAACAAGTGCAGCAGCCTAGGCAGACCGTGGCCCTGCGGCTTCTTGCGGGTGAATCCCTGTCGCATTCTTAGGCGTTGTTACTCGCCCAGCACGCATGGCTTTGTCTATGGCACGCTGCCGCAGCACGCCAAGTGCGGGGTGGATGACTCCGTGTGGTATGTGATCAGTGCCTTCTCTCACCCACGCCACTGGATGGCGTGGGCTGCCTTTCAGCTTGCGCGCTGGTGGCAGTTCGGATTTGTGACGGATTCTCAAGCCAGGATGAAACTTTGCTGCTCATGAAATCAGATCATCAGCCGCTCACTTTGATGGATAAGGTGCTTGTGAACCTGTCTCAGTTTTTGTCATTCGTTCTCGTTCTACTAGGCGGCTCAATCTGGTGCCAGGAGCCCGAGAAGGAGGGCTGCATCAAATGGATGATTCTGTTTTACGTAGGCGTGCTGATGCCTTGGGGCAATAAGTTGATTTCAAAGCCGGCTTTCCACCATCAAGTCCTCATGGCTTAAGGAGTTGCGACGCTTGGCGTTTTATCCTGCATGATCCGTCCTGCTGGCTTGGAAGCGGCTGGATTGGCCTACGAGTGACTCTTCATAACCAGTGGTCTCTGCGTTGGTTGACCGGTGGCAGGCTCGTCGTTTCCGGGAACTCAAAGTGTCGCAGGTCTGCTTGCTCGCTGCGCGTTTTTCCAGCCATCGGTGCCGCGTGGCTGGTGGCTCATCGCGTTGGGTGGGCCCTTGGGGCTTCAATCCACTGACCGTGCTGCTCACGGCGGCGCATTTTCATCATGCAAGCTTCACGCTTCCGCTCATAGCCGGGCTGAATGCTCAGGCCGAACCCTGCCGATGGAACCTCCGCTCCTGCTACGCAATCCTGGCAGGCATGCCCTTGGTTGCCGTGGGCATCAACTGCACGCACTTGAGCTTAGCGCCTTGATTTGAGCCCATAGGCGTCGTGGTGCTTGTGGCGGGTGCCCTCGGCGTAGGGACGGCGCAGCTCCGGCGTGGTTTGGATGAAAACAGCTCTGGCTGGCTGCGCCTCGGCTTCGTGCTTTCTGGAGTTTCATTGCTCCTGGCCATGCTCATGGTTCTTGGCTTAGGCCTGCGTCTAATCCAACCCAAATGGGCGCTGCCGATGCCGCAAATATGGGCCATCCATGGCTCGCTGAATGCTTTTGGCTTCGGCCTCTGCGCACTCCTAAGCTAGCACACGCTGGTAACTCGGTTTTGAAGATCAGCAAGCCGTAGCTGAAACCTCAGGCACTCAGCTTCGACTTCGCCGCCTGAGTCACGGCCTGATGCGTGAAGTTGCCGAGGTTTTTGTTTTCAGGATTAGGACTAATTCAGTTGGTCAACCCTTGTGCACTTTTTGCCACTAATGCCAAGTTAAGCAGTATTTCCTCAGCATAATATTGCTCTAAAAACAGGCCTTACAGTAAAAACGGGCCGAGAGATGATCCCGGCCCGTTTTATTTTGATATGATTCGCTAGTGGCTCAAATCACTCAGCACCTTCAACAGGCTTGGCGCCTTCTTTGAAGCAGTACAGGTGCGTGTGGGTGGTGATGTAGATGCAACCGTTGGCGGCGACGACGCTGCTCAGCAGCGGGGATGGGAACTCGATGGTCTTGAGTTCTTTGAGTTCCTTGCCTTCGGCGAGGATGAAGAGCTCGCCCTCTTCGTTACCGATCCAGACTTTGCCGTCAGCGACGAGTGGGCTGGCCCAGATGTGGCCTTTGGTGTCGAATTTCCAGTATTCCTTGCCGGTCTTGGCATCGAGGCAGAAGACGCGGCCAGTGTAGTCGGCGGTATAGACGAGGCCATCTTTCACCGCAGGGGTGGAGATGGAGCGCTCGATGCCTTTGAAGGTCCAGACGGCTTTGCCGGAGAGGTCGCCGGTTTGTTTTGGATCGATGCAGCTCAACATGCCGACGCCTTCGCCGTGCTCGGGGTCCTGGCCGATGTTCACATAGACGAGGCCGTCATGGAAGACAGTGGTGCCGATGATTTCGCTCGGGCCGTCGTATTCGACATACTTGATGGGCTCGCCAGCGGAGTTCTTGCGATACTCAGGTGGGTTGGCGTCGTAGCGCCAGAATTCTTTGAGGATGTCGAAGTCGTCCTTCTTCTCGGTTTCGGTGGCCATGGAGTAAACCCAGCCGTCGCCAGCGCCGAAGATGATTTGTTTTTTGCCATCGATCTCACCCAGAGTTGGGCTGGACCAGGAGCAGTGGAGAACACGCTCAGAGGCGACGTGATCCATCTCACCGAGCAGGGTGCCGTCTTCGGCGTTCAGCATGATGAAGCTGGGAGCCTGTGGAGCAGGGATATTGGTGTGGGTCCAGTCCACGCCATTGCAGGTGGGGGCGAAGAGCTTGCCATCAATGATGAGCGGGTAGCCGGCGGTGGCGTTGTGCTGGAAGACGCCGAGTTCTTTGTACATGTCATACACCCACAGGATGTCTGCGTCAGTTTTGCCGGGCTCGACAGGGACGGGTTTGCCGTCTTTGTCAGGAGCTGCCATGAAGGCGGCCTCGTCCTGCATGCCTTGGTTGCCGTTGGACATGCCGTTGACGTCCATGCAGATGATCTGGCAGCGGTTGCCGGGGACGTAGGCTTTGTCACCGACGATGGTGGGGCTGGCGCAGACGCCGAGGTATTCCCAGTCGTTCACTTTGCCTGAACCCATCTTCGGGGAAACCATCTGCCATTTGAACTGGCCGGTGTACTCATCGAAAACCATGACGATGCCGCGGTCGCCAATGTGCTTGTCGTTGCGGGGGGATTCGTTGTTCGTGCCGACATAGACCTGACCGCTGGCGATCATGGGGGTGCCGTAGGTCTGGGAGCCTAGCTTGGCCACCCAGAGGCAGTTTTTGGTGGTGGACATGTCGATGTCTTCCGCGCCGGGGCCTTTGTTGGCTTCTTCGGCGTTTGGACGGAGGCGACCGGCGATCTTCGGCGCGGCTTTGGGGCCGTATTTTTTGCCGGGATCGATGTCCATAGGCAGCCCCTTTTCAGAGGAGACCATGTTTCTACTCTGGCCGCCGCCCCATTCAGGAAGGTCGGCTGCATGGATGGAAGCGGCGCTGAGCAGCGCTAAGATGAGGGTGTTTTTTGGCTTCATTGGAAATGGGCTGGAGCGAAAGTTACTTGTTCTCGGTGATGCTGAGATTGTCGAGGAAGACGCGCTTCTGGTTCATTGGTGTGAAGCCGAAAATGCCGGGGCTACCCTGGGTGTGGGCTTTGGCGACCTTGGCTTCGATTGTCCAGGCTTCGGGTTCCGGCTGAGCTTTGGGCCAGATTTTGCCCTTAACTACTCCACTGCCATCAGCGGCGACATCGACACGTGTTTTGAGAGTGTACCAGGTGTTGGCGCTGACTTTGAAGACGGCGGTTTGGGCGAGACGCTCAAGGTTGGAGCTGATCTCGAGCTTGTTGGCATTGCCACGCAGGCAAATGAGGTAGCGCTGATTAATGAGACCCAGGTCGGCTTTCGAGCGGGCGTTGCCATCGGTCATGACGTCGGCCTGCATGGTGTAGTTGGAAAGCGTGGACGGAGCGACAAAGACGGTGCCGCGCTGGAAGAGAAGACGGTCAAAGCTCTTGCCGAAGACCTTGTTGCCATCCTTTTCCATGACCTGAAATTTGAAGCGAGCGCCGATCCATGGGAGCGGTGGATAAGCGAATTTGTAGGCTGGGTTGGCGGGATCAGCGGAGAACTCTTCGGTGAGGTTGTAGCCTTCGAAGTCTTCGGTGATCGGCAGACCTTTCAAACCGCGACCACGGATCGTGCCGGTCAAGCCATCGGCGGAGGTGGCTTTCCAAGCACCGGCACTGATCTTGGCATCGGCGGCCACGACGAGTTCACCGGCATCGTTGAAGCTGGCGTCCATGGTGGCCTTCACCTTCGCAGTAGGAGGGATGAAGCTTTCCCACTTCACGCCTTCGACCTTGTCGCTAACGACCATGCCGTTGGCATCGACGCTGCGGATGCGGAAGGCCTGCTTGTCACCACGCATGATGACGGTTTCCGCAGGGATGATCTGGAGAGCCACGGCTTTGCCTGCTGCTGGAATCTCAGCGACAGGCGCTGCATCAACCTTGATGCCGCTGTTCGGGATCGGGAAGGCGTAGAACTTCTCGGTGGTGGTCAAGTAGAGAGTGCCATCGCACACGACGGGAGCGCCGAGACATTGAGCGGAGTTGCCGCCATCGAGTTTGATTTCCTGGACGATTTCCGCATCGGTCGCGCCGGGTTTCACAACGACGAGTTTTCCTTCCATCATCGGGCAATAAAGCAATCCATCGACATACAGAGGGGAGGAATGCAGGTTCGCGTTGCTCAGCTTCTTCTTCCAAAGGTCCTTACCGGAGTTGGCGTCGATGGCGTAGAGTTCGCCACCGTCGGTGAGTTGGTAAATGATGTCGCCCACAAGGACTGGTGAGCTGCTGGTGGCACCAATGGGATTGCGCCAAGCTTCAGCGCTGGCGTCGAGCACGGTGGTTTCCGCACCTGGGGCAGCGGCGACGAGCTTTTCAGGCAGCTTGATGGCGGACATGCGGCCTTTTTCCGAACTATCCACATTTTCATCACCATGGATGGCGATGACGTTGCCTTTGTGAATCACGACGCTGGGGTTCATGCCGTTTTTACAAAGAGGCATTCTCCAGTAGGGCTTGCCGCTGCGGGCGTTGACGCAGACCAGATTGCCGCAGCCGGTGGTGAAATACATCACGCGTTTGCCATCGCGAGTTTCCACGACCGGTGTCGAGAAGGAGGAATCCACCGGTGGGCTCACGCCAGGCAGGCTCCACCAGACGAGTTCGCCGGTCTTTTTATCGAAACCATACACACGGTCAGCGGCAGGACCGTCGGCACCCCAGTTGGAGAAGATGAAGTGGATGATGACGAGGTCACCTTCGATGATCGGACTGCCCACACGGGAGTTTGGGAAGGTCATGCGTCCCAGATCTTCCATTAGCGGCATCTCGAAAACCTTCTTGCCGTCCAGCTCATAGCAGACAAAGCGTCCGGCATTGCTGACGAGGTAGATGCGCTTCGTCTCAGGGTCCACGGTCGGAGCACCGATAGAATATCGATTATAGATGGAATCGGAGAGGTAGTCCGCGATCTCCACTTCCCAGAGCTTCTTGCCAGTCTTGGCGTCCAGTACGGTCAGGATCTCGATGAGGTCCGTGGTTTCACCGCGATAGCCCCAGAGGACCACCTTCCCATCGACCACGACGGGAGCGCCACGGCTGCGAGCATCGTAAGTCCAGGCAGGGGCATCGGCCAGCTTTCCAGCACCTGTGTAGTGTTCCAAACTGACACCGTTTTGCAGCGGGCCGCGCCAGTTAGTCCAGTCATTAGCAGAAAGATTGCCGGCAGATGCCAGGAGCGCGAAAGCCATTCCGGCAGCGCTACGCAGAGAGAGGTGATATTCCATGTGAGGGGGTGGTAGAGGGCTGTATCGATTTTGACGGTCCATGCAGCAGCAGTTTCTTCAATGGCTTTTCAAGCCAATCTTGTCGTCTCCACGCGGCAGAAGCAGAATCAATTTACGATTAGGAAACGAGAGCCCGCCACCGCATCTTTCGCTGCACACAGGTTGCTCGTGGCTCTGCATCAATGACTCAGGAAGTCAATAAAGTATTCACCTGAACATACGCTGAAATCAAACTGACAAAAACACTGTCAAGGCTCTTTCTTTTGAAAATATTAGATTTTTCAGGCCATTCGAGACTCTCGAAATTAATAAAACCTCTCTTTTTTGCAAAATAGCCCCCCTTCTGTTGACGAGAGAGACAAAACTTTTTAATCTCCAAACGTCCACCCGAGCCGTTTCTCGGGTGGCCCGCGATGTTGCAGCTCCTTGAGCTAAGACTTTCGTGCCTAGATCCTCACTGTTGTTGGTTGCTGGATCGCAAAAAATTGACCCTCTGGTTTTAACGCCAGAGGGTCTTTTGTTTTTAGACGGTGAACAAGGAAGGTCTCACCTCAGGCCAGCATCGGTGGATGCATTTCAAAACGTGGTATCCGAACAAAGACAGGACGCCCATGCTGAGTCGTGCCGAAAAAGGAACCTGTGGCAGTGCTCTCGGCCTTAATTACATGATAGGAATTGTAGCTGAAGGTTTCCCCTGGTTCGAGTTTGGGAAACTGACCGATAACTCCGTCGCCTTCTACTACCAGCGTATCGCCATCGGTGTCACGCACGATCCATTTACGGCCAAAGATATTTACTGTCTCAGTCGAGCCATTGACGATGGAGACATGATAGACAAAAGGGTGCGGACGATCCGGTGGAGCAGGACGAGTAGGATCGTAAGAAACTTCTTCCACAGTGGCATTCAGTCCGGGCAGATGTTCAAAGGTCGTTTTCATGTTTCACTTTAGCTGAACCATGAGCAACAACAACCGTGTTTCAAGATACAGTCGCTCTAGTTTATAAGAGCCCAGAAGGAAAGGAATTGGCAATCCGACACAGCCCTGCGTAGGTTCGACTCTCATGAAAAACTCACTGGCTCTGTTTTGGATCAGCACGTTTCTTTTGAATCTCACGGCTCAGGCTGCCGAAACACGTGAGACCGTCGTGGAATACAGAGCAGGCGATGTCGTCTGTGAAGGTCTGCAAGTCGTGGATACGACAAAATCTGGCAAACGCCCCAGCGTGCTGATCATCCATCAGTGGACGGGTTTAAGCGCGAATGAAAAAATGCGTGCGCAGATGCTGGCTGAACTTGGCTACAATGTATTCGCGGCGGACATTTACGGCAAAGGTATCCGCCCGCAGCCGCCAGAATCTGGCAAGGAGGCCGGGAAGTATAAGAAGAACCGCCAGCTTTATCGCGAGCGCCTGAATGCCGGGCTGAATGAGCTGCTCAAGCTGCCTCAAACTGACCCTACCAAAGTGGTGGCGATTGGTTATTGTTTTGGTGGCACAGGTGTGATCGAACTGGCCCGCAATGGTGCCAAGATCAGTGGTGTGGTGAGCTTTCATGGTGGCCTGGATTCACCCACGCCTGAGGATGGTAAAAACATCCAGGCCAAAGTCCTGGCCCTGCATGGAGCGAATGATCCTTTCGTGCCTGCCGCAGATCTGGCTGCCTTTGAGCAGGAGATGAAATCCGCCAAGGTGGATTACCAACGGATCTCCTACCCCGGCGCTGTGCATGCTTTCACTCAAAAGGCTGCGGGCAACGACAGCAGCAAAGGCGCGGCCTACAATGCCGAAGCCGACAAAGCCTCATGGGAGGCCATGAAGGCCTTTTTTGCCCGTCTTTTCTAATGCCTGACGGGTGCCTGCGGCGTCAGCGAAATCTCGCGCCGCAAGGCTTTGCCGATCATGCCAGTGAGCCAGAGGTAGTGATCCGACTTCAATTCCGGCTCCGTGACAAATCCCTCGGCTCCGACGGGCACATCGGAGGTGGTTTTGACCGTCTTCGGATTGGCCGAGCTATAAACCTGCGCCTTTGTTCCGTTCGCGAGCTTCAGCGGCGTGTCGAAACGCTCATCGGCATCGAGTTCCGAGACATCCGGCCAAAGGTCGATGTGACACTGCCCTGGCTTGTTGAAGCCGTAATGCACCCAGCCGAGGTTCGAGCCGTCCGTAGGCGTCGCGAACCACCCCTGGTAGCCGCACATCACCTTTCCAAATAGCGAGGCGGGATCAGCAGCATGGAGGAGGCTGGAGAGACAAAAAAGACTGATAAGAAATCGAATCATCATAAGGCACCTCTGAATAGGGGTTGGATTTTTGCAAGCGGCTCCGAGGTCGGAAAGATCAGCGTTTTGGGCCACTTTCTCCGCGTGAGCCAGCGGGCAGGGTTCGCTTTGGCGGGCTTTTGAGTGGTGTTATCGGCTCGTTTTTGCGTCCTTCAGCATCCATGCGTTGTTTGAAGTCCCAGAGCGTTTTGGCATCAGGGATGTCGTCGCCGATGCGCAGACCTAGGAAGTTTTTAAAGCTGGTGCGGTCAATGATTTGCTCCTCCTTACTATCGTCGCTGAGGCCGTGAAATTTTTGTAGCACGAGGACTTTGAACTTGAGCACGGGATCGAAGGGGGCTTGCCGCCCTTGGCCCCATGGCGGGTGGCTAGCCGGTGAGTTCTTCGAGCAGCGGACGGAAGCTTTCCCAGGGAATGACGTCATGCAGCTTGAGGGTGCCGGAGGTTTTGGCTGCCACGGTCTGTTCGTGTTCAATGGCGGAAAACAATCCGCCGCCCCGTTCTGTCTTGCGGTAACGCTTCATGCACGGCTTTGCGCATCAGTCTGCTATGCGAAAGGGTCTTTTGAGGCATTGAGGTTTCCAGAGGTGCCATGAAGTGAACAGCTGATCTATCTGATTAGTTGCAGCAAGCTTTACTACAGCTGTTGAAAAAATCGACACATGAAATGCTGCGTGCATCTTGGCCGTTTGCTTGCCACTGATTGAACCCTCTATGAAGCCACTTCTTTTCTCCATTGCTGCCCTTTCTTTGGCCCTGCTCTCGCCACTCACGGCCGCAGATAAAAAAATCGTCGTCATGATCGCTGGCAAGCCCTCCCATGGTCCTGGTCAGCATGAGCACAATGCCGGCATTCAGCTGCTGAAGAAATGCTTGGAGCAAGGCGCGGCTGACCAGGTGGAGATCAAGCATCACCTCAATGGCGAATGGCCCTCTCAGGAAGAGCTTTCCAAGGCTGACAGCGTGGTCATTTACTCCGACGGCGGTGGTGGACATCCTGCACTCCAGGGAGATCGCCTCCAGCAGCTGGATGTGGAAATGAAGCGTGGCTGCGGTTTTGTGACTCTTCACTACGCGGTGGAGCCCACGATTGCCAAAGGTGGCAAAGAATTCATCGACTGGATGGGCGGCTGCTTTGAAGTGAACTGGAGTGTGAATCCGCATTGGGATGCGAACTTCAAGGAGTTCCCCGCACACCCGATCAGCAGCGGAGTTAAACCTTTTGGCACCAATGATGAGTGGTATTTCTACATGCGCTTTCGCCAGGGCATGTCCGGTGTGACGCCCATCCTCAGTGATGTGGCTCCAGAAACCACCATGAGCCGCCCTGATGGTGCCCACAGCGGCAATCCGACGGTGCGTGAGTCCGTGAAGAATAAAGAAAAACAACACGTCGCCTGGGCGGCTGAGCGTGAAGGTGGCGGACGCGGTTTTGGCTTTACCGGTGGTCACTACCACAAAGGATGGGCAAACGATAGTCAGCGTAAGCTGGTGCTGAATGCCATCCTCTGGTCAGCCAAAGCAGACGTGCCAGCTGATGGCGTCGCCAGCACAGTGACTGAAGCTGACATGCTGGACAATCTGGATCTCAAGCCCGGTCAAGGTCTGCCTGAGAAGCCAAAAAAGAAGTAAATCACTTCGCCGCGCCTTTTTGCGTCTCCCACCAGGCTTCGATGGTGGGGATGTCAAAAAGGCGGAACTTGCGGCCCACACGTTTTTCGAAGGTTGACTGGGCCTGCTTGGCCACATCCAGGGACAGATCTTCTTTGAGGGTCTTGAGCAAAGCTGCATTGGTTTCCTTGTCGGTGCTGGCACGCAGCAGGTAGGCGCAGCGCAGGCGATTTTCCCAGGCTTGGCTGCTGTCATGCATGAGTTTGATCAGCTGGGCAGGCGTCAAATCCGCTTCAGCACGCACACTGCCGTCCTTAAAAAGGTCCTGCAAGGGTAACGTGTAACCGGGGTCGATGCTGATGCTGTATTCGTAGTAGTTCTGCACCCGGCGGAACTCCGCTTCGCAGGCATTGCGCAGATGTTTCATCGCCGGATCAAACATGGAAATGACGATGGCCTGAAGCGCATTGCGGTCACCCGTGGCGATGGCGCGGTCAGCGTAGTCAGTGAGGCGATTGCGCTCCTTCAACAAAATAAGTTCGCTGGTGGAGGGTGACACGGAGGGCATCATTGCAGCCAACTGCGCGGCACCTGCCGTCGTTGCATGGGCGGCATCTGCCGTCGGGACAAAGGCGTTTTGTTTGATCACCAGAGCCATGCGGTCAGCCATTTCCTGGAGCCGCGCCTGTGTGCGTTCACGCTCGCCAGACTGGGTGTCGATCTGTTTTTGGAGCGTGCTGATTTGATCATTGGCACGACTCAGCCGCTCCTCCAGCCCGGAGGTATCCGTCACAGGGACGGTTGGTGCGATGGCTGTGGCGCTGCGGATCTGAGGCAGCAGTTGCGTCTGGTAAAACCAAGTCGCCACACCCGCCAAGACCGCCAGAGTGATCAGCTGCCCCAGCCAGAAGGAGCCCCAGCCCAGGCGAGTTACGCGGACATTTTCCGTTTTGCTCTCGATCGTCGGCTTGTCATCCGCCAGATCCGCGAGGATGGCTTTGGTCAGGATTCGGGGCCTGTCTCTCAAGGGTTGCTTGGCAGGCTCTAGGCTGGTGGGATCGCTCATGGTTGGGGCACATCAAAGACGATCTTCACTGAAAATCCACTCAGGATGTCTCGGCTTCGCTCGCAGAAAGATTCCAAGGCTAATGATTGAGGCTCAGAGATGTGTGTCTATGCTCAGAACATGTCTGAAATTGTCGCCCCACCTTCCACCACCCCTTCTGCAGCTTTGAGGCAAAGGCTCGCGCTTGGGGTGGCCACCTTGGGGCTGTTGGTGCTTTTTGTGTTCTGGCCTTATCAGCATTGGGATTTCATGCAGAGAAGCAGCATCGTGGGCGGTATTTTGCGGAAAGCCCAGCAGGATGCTGAGTGGTGGTTCTGTCTCTTCACGCCGTTTATTGTCGGCTGGCTGGTGTGGCGGATGCGCAAGCAGCTGCGGCAAATCCCGGTGGCTGGTTCTTGGTGGGGACTGCCTTTTTTGCTGTTGGCCATGGTATTTTATTGGTTCGGCTACAAGGCGGACACGGCTTATCCTGGCTACGTGTCTGCTCAGTTCCTCACCCTCGGGCTGATCCTCACTCTCGGCGGCACGGCCTGGCTGCAGCAGCTGCTTTTTCCCTGGATGTTCCTCGTCTTCACCTGGCCAATGATTCCGCTGGAATCTCTGCTGGCGCTGCCTTTGCGGATGCTCACGGCTCAGGCTGCCGGGTTGGTGCTGAACATCATCGGCGTCGATGTCATCCGTGAGGGCACGGGCCTTCTCTCTGCGGCGGATGAGTCACGCGGGCTGGTTCAGGGACAGCTTTTTCAGCTGGATGTGGAGGAGCCATGCAGCGGCATCCGCTCCCTGTTTTCTCTGCTGATGATCAGTGCCCTCTATGGCTGGCTTTCGCTCAAGACCTGGCTGCCTCGTGGGCTGCTTTTTGCCAGCGCCATCCCTCTGGCCATGCTGGGAAACCTTGTTCGCATGGTTTTGCTGGCGCTTGGCAGCATTTGGTTCGGCACGGAATTCGCTGTTGGTAGAAACATCGACGGCCAGCAAGAGATGAGCTTTTTCCATAGTCTCGCCGGTTTTGCCGTTTTTGGGGTCGCGCTGGGAGGGATGTTTGCCGTCTGCACGCTCCTGGAAAAACGTCTGGATCGTCGTCCGAAGATGCTACATGGCTCATTCCGTGAGCTCCAAGTGGCTGGTTCACCGCTACTTTTTTGGGCGCAGCTTGGCAGCGTCATCACCATCCTCGGTGGTGCACTCGGCATCTGTGCGATGACGGATGCCAGTTATCAGGTGGCCCCGGCCAATATCAGCCCGGACATGCCAGCCCAAGTCCTGAATTTCGTCAGCACAGACCAGCCCATGACCTCTCGTGAGCAGTCCATCCTGGCTGAGGACGTGCGCATCGGCCGCCGACTGTACACGACTACGGATCGCGCCATCCTAGCCACGGCGGTGCTCAGCGGGGCGGAAAAACGCTCCCTGCATTCCCCCGATGACTGCCTGCCCGCTCAGGGCTGGATGGTCAGCAGCGAGTCCATCATCACGATGGATATCGGCGATGGGAAGGAGGTCTCGGCCACGCTGATGAGCATGTTTCGTGACGTCGTGGATAAAGGCGGCCAGCGTGTGCGCATCCGCGGGATAAATATCTTCTGGTACGTCGGCTCAGACGGCACCACCTGCGCTGGCTATCAGGAGCATGTGATCAAGACCTACACCGATGCTTTCTTTAAAAATATCAACCACCGCTGGACCTTGCTCACCTTCTTCGTGCCTTTAAAAGTGAGCGTGGCAGGATTTGAAGATCCCTTTGCCGAGCTCGCTGCCGTGGAAGAAACCAAAGTTTTCATCCGCGAGCTGCTTCCCAAGATAAAGGTGCCCTGAGATCAAATCTTCAACCCACTCGCAGCAAGCTATTTCCGAGCCAGACGGAACTGACGCTGGAAGCGCAGAGGAGTCATGCCCATGTGTTTGTGGAAATGGTGAGTGAAAGCGCTCTGATCACAAAACGCCAGATCGGCAGCTACTCGGCTGATCTGGGCATCTTCATGCTGAAGGGCATCACAGGCGGCCTGAATGCGGAGTTTCATGATGAAGGCCTGTGGGCTGCACCCGAAGGTCTCGACAAACTTTCGGTGCAACTGACGAGGACTGAGATGCACATGCGAAGCCAGCTCCTCCACACTGATAGCAGTGCGGAAGTGATCGCTAATGTATGCCAATGCTTTTTCGATGTGCTGGCTGGCATGGACGATGGTCATGGCCTGTCCATAGCTCTGAGTAGTGCCCATGAGTCCAATGACCTGACCGCGTTTATCACGAACAGGCATTTTGTTCGTGATGAACCAGTCGGGGATACCCTGAGGATTAAAAAAAAGCTCAACGATGTTCAGCCTTGCCCGGCCGGTGCGCAGGATTTCTTCATCATCACGGCGAAAGTTTTCCGCCAGACTCTTGGGAAAAAAATCAAAGTCATCTTTACCGATAATTTCAACCTCCTCCCGCAGGCCCAGGCTTTCGAAGAAATGACGATTGGCACAGACGATCTGGAAACGGCTGTTTTTGGCAAAGAACGAGATGCCCGGCAGATGATCAAAGACCTGATAGAACTGACTATCGGGAGCCAGCGCCCGAAGGAACTGACTGCGAAGCTGAAGCGGGTCTGCCGGTTTCATGGTGACAGAAATTAAGCTAGCTCAGCCATGGTGCCACGAGTAACACCGAGCTGGGACTGGGCCTTGAGATCTCGCCAGATATCCTCACCGCCACGCTGGCTGAGAAGCAGATCCTGATAAGTGCGGATAATGCGCGAGGCTTCGGCACCGGTCTGCTCCAGCAACTCCACGCGGAAGTGACGCAGTCCGACATGCTTCAGGGCTGTAAAATACTGGGCTCCTGTCTGCGGCACTGCATTGAAAAGCGTGTTTCGGCAGCCGACATCAGCCTTCAAGGGATGCTCCATGCCCACACGATCCCGCAGATGCACCCGATGCTTTTCACAAGGGCGTCCACAATTGGTGAAGTCGGTGCCTTTCGATAAAAAAGCAGCAAAGGCGCAGTGCTCCATATGAAACATCGGCATGTGCTGATGCAGTGTGATCTCAAACCACTCCGGCGGTGCCGCATTCAGCAGATCCAGCACCTGCTCGATGTTCAGATCATAACTAATCGTTAGGCGCTCGAGCCCGGTCTGCTTGAGAAAATCCGCCGTCAATGGATTCGCCACATTCAACGAAAAATCTCCCGTTATGGGGATACCAGCATCGCGAAAGTAAGCGATGGCACCAAGGTTGCGGATGAGAATGCCCTGAGGTTCAGCTCGTTCAATAAGCTTGAAAAAACCAGCCTCGCTGGATTTTTGAATGCGCGGTGTGGCAAGATAAAGTTTGGCTCCCTGACCGTGATCGCGCACGCGTTTGACGATGTCACCGTAGCGGCGGATGTCCTCAAAGTCGGCATACAAATCCGTGATGCCACAGCTCAGCGCCGCCTCGATCTGCTCCACGCTACGACAGAGGATGTGAAGCGCTGATTGTGTCACCTCAGGCCCCTTGGTTACGTCCATTAGCGGCAGCAATGAACGATACGTGGCAGTGATCACCGCACGCTTAGGCTCGGCATCGGCAGGGATGGACTGGCGCGCATCCACCAAGGCACGTCGCATGCGGTTCAGCTCGCTGACAGGCACAATGACCTCACCCTCTAAATGAACATCAAGCTCACCCAACTCATAGACCGTGCCGCCGAGCCGGCCAAACTGCTCACGAAGAGTCGTCTCAGACAAGGGGCGCTTGGTAGCCACCTCCAGTGGCATGGCAGACTCCACCTTAATAGGCAGGCCTTTGACCTGAACGATGAGTGACTCCCCTGCCCTGCCGGAGATGCGTAGGTCAAGCTTGGCTTTCCGACGCAGCGGGATCTCGCCTTGAAAAGTCTGGCGCAGTCGTTGCTCCAGCGCCTGATCACCCGTTTTAAAAATTCTCATGCCTGGGCGGATGAAATCGGTGCGCAGGCGATCACGCTGGAACTCGATCCAATTCCCACGAATCCCATAGATGCGCCCGCCCTGTTCTTCGTTGGTGTTTTTGAGGTTTTCGAAAACGACGCCATCACCATTTTTTAAATGCGTGGGGACCTGCTCCAGCTCGATGGCGTCTGGTGTCACACTGCGGACAACACCGACATAATAACCACGCTTTTTCCCATACATGGCACCAACGAGCTCCTGATGGTTCACGCCATGCATCCAGCCGCTGTAGAGACCACGGGAAAAGGTCATCTCCAACTCATAACGATCATCCTCAGTGATGATCTGCATCAGATCCTGATCGGCCAGCGCAGCATCAATCGCCTTGCGATAAACGCGTGTCACTGCTGCCACATAGTCCGGTGTTTTCAAGCGGCCTTCGATTTTAAAACTGCGGATACCCAGCCCAATGAGCGCGGGTATTTCCTGAACGGCCGAGAGATCCTGAGGGCTTAGGAGGTAACGTTTGTCACCGAGATCACGCAGCTGACCATCGACGATCATTTCATAAGGCATCCGGCAGGCCTGCGCACACTCACCACGGTTCGCACTGCGGCGTCCGAGAGATTCACTGGTGAGGCACTGGCCGCTGTAGGCCACACACAGCGCCCCATGGACAAAGACTTCAAGTGGCAACTGCGGGCTCTCATTGGCATGAAAGCGCTCCAGCTCACGCAGACTCAATTCACGGGCTAGAACCGCCTGATCAATGCCAAGCGAGTTAGCCAGATCCAGCCCCTCAGGCGAGGTGATAGTCATCTGCGTACTCGCATGAAGGCGTAGGCCAGGCGCAAGAGCCTTCACCATCCGTGCCAGCCCCAAATCCTGAATGATCACAGCATCGACACCCGCAACCTCAAGCTCACGCAGCTGCTTTTCCGCACTCTCCAACTCGCCTGTAAATATAAGCACATTGAAGGCGCAGTAACCTTTGACTCCGTGCTGATGCAGGAAGCGCATCAGCTCAGGTAGATCTTCAGAAGTGAAATTGTCCGCCCTCATGCGCGCATTAAACTTCGGCAGTCCAAAAAAGATGGCATCCGCTCCATTGGCGACCGCCGCACGGGCACAGTCCCAGTTACCAGCGGGAGAGAGAAGTTCAGGCAAATGTAGAGGGCGA
>CANHTV010000015.1 GCA_947463285.1 Verrucomicrobiaceae bacterium
ACACCAGCGATCACCAGGGGACCAAAAAAGTCGCCTTTGCCGCTTTCATCGACGCCGATGTGTGGCTGGAACCAGTCGGGATGTGTTACTTCTTCGTAGCCGATTTCGGCGGCACCAAGGACTTGAGGCTCCAGAATCAGGGTCACAAACTCTTCCGTTTCCTTACCCTGGACGAGGAGTTTGGGCCCTTTTTCGTAAACCAAGACGTTCACTTTGCCCTTCGTGGCTGCGTAGAGGCAGTAGGGCTTGGTTTCAAAGTTGAACCCACCATGCAAGAGCAGTGAGCGGAGGTTTTCAGCCTGATCGAGGGTGAGCGGCTTGGTGTAGGTGGTCAGGGCTGGCATTGGGGAATAATGAAACGTCGCCTCAGGATCATGAGGCCGCAGAGACTGAGGCAGAGCATGGAAAACCAGTCTCCCCAGCGGGCATAAAGCGTCATTTCTGGGATGGCGGGCACCTGCACCTCGCCGGGCAGGCAGCCTTCCAGCAGCGTGCTGCCTGTTTGCGGATCACTGAGTTGATTCACCACCGTCCCGAGTGTGTCGATGAAACAAGTCACGCCGGTGTTGGTGGCGCGGACCATGGGACGGCGGAGCTCGATGGCGCGGAATTTGGCATTTACCTGATGCACCTCCATCTGCTCACTTTGGAGGAACCAGCCATCGTTGGTGATGTTGATGATCATCTGAGGCGCCTCGCGAACAAACCGTCGGGCCAGCCGGCCGACGGTGTCCTCAAAGCAGATCAGTGGGATGATTTGGACAGCCGGATTTTCCAGCTTCAGCGGCTCTGTTTGCGTGCCCGGCGTGAAGTCACCAGGAATGACGCTACGAAGGATCGAAAAGGGAAACGCATTTCCCAGGGGCAGGTATTCTCCAAAAGGCACGAGATGAACCTTGTGATAGTCCTGCCTGTTCCCGTAGCTACCCTTGAAAAGCACGGCAGAAACGTAACCGCCGGGGCCGGCCTCGGAGCCTTCATAGATCTCGGTGCCCGTCATCAGGCTGAAGTCTCCCATGGCCAGCAGTTCATTGAAGTAGCTTTCATGCTTCGGCAGGCCCCAGCGCTCGGGCTGTCCATTGAGATGTACTGGCAGTGCGCTCTCTGGCCAGACCACGAGATCCACAGGCGTGCTGCCTTCCCGTTTCTCAGCGTAAAGCTGGGTGAAGACCTTCAGCCGATCATAAACCTGCGGTGCCATGCGGCCTGACCAAGCATCCACCTGCGCCACATTGGGCTGCACCAGCAGTGTGCGCACAGGGATCGTCGCCGTGGGCTTTGCGGTGATTTTTAGCACGCCATAGCCTGCGGCGGTCAGCAGCAGGACCAGCGCCAGCGTGAAGTCCAGACGCGTGCGGCAGGTGCCTGTCCCGCGAAAAGCCCGCACTTGTCTCGTGACGGTGTTCCAACCAGTGCAGGCCACGAGCATCGGGATGAAGGAAAGCCCCATCACGCCCACCAGATCCGCGCTCTGGATCAGTACGCGGTTTTGATGCAAAGCCACGCCGAGTCCGTTCCAGCCAAAACCCGTGAAGACCGTCGTGCTGCGCAGCCATTCGCAGGCCACCCAGGCTGCTGCGGCCAGTAGTGAGCAGCGCAGAGACTCCCAGGTGCTCGTCTGCCAGTTGCCCTGAGTCAGCTTTTGCTCGTCTGGCCGTGCGTAACGATGAACAAACCAGCTCCAGGCCCCAAAATACAAGGCACAAAACGCACTGAGCCCGATCACGGCCCCGAGGCCCATCAGCTCAGGGCCGATGCCGAGCCACGAATGGTCCGTCGCCCCGGCTAGCACGCGGGATGAATGCCGCACCCACCCCAAGTTCGGCAGGAAAAAAGCCAGCCCTGCTAGAAAGCCGGGGACAAACGGGCGGCGCATTTTGTCACCACGCCACAATACCGCCAGCAGTGGCAGAGACCAAAACCATACCGTCCAGCCTTGGTCCCAGCGCGGAAAGGCCAGCATCAGCAGACCACCGCTCAAGAGCGGCAGCAGGACATTCATCGGAATTTTTTTCGTCGAGGGCACATGCCAAGTAGCTTGGAAATGGCATCTGGAAACGTCAATTTCTCCGCCGAAGAGCACTCCACAGCATTCCGCCGCCGCCGACGACAAACAAACCGGGGAACCAGATGGAATAAAGCGCCGCCCGAGTGTCATGCTTCAGGACCGCCTGATTCGGCTGGGCGGGATTCACATAGCAGGTCAGCTCCGTGCCCACAGGGTATGGGGACAGCCGCTGCTGCACCACCTCCTCGTGTTGACTCGGGATGTCCACACGCTTGATCTTCGTGCCCGTCATTTCATGATCTTTGAAAATGTAGCGATACTTTACCTCGGCGCGGTAAGCGGGATTGGAATTCGGCGTCGGACGCTCCTGAGCGACGCGTGATGAAATAATCCGGCAGGGCAGGGGGAGCCAGCGTCGCGTCTCCTCCGCGCGCTGCCACGCAGTCCACAAAACCCAAGTAAACGCAAGGCCAGCGCAGGCAATGAACACCCCCATGCCACCCAGCCAGAGGCGTCCTGAGAGAGAAGAAGAGATCGAGATAGGCATGATGAATCCGAGGGAGGCTTTGACTAGCCTACGCATGTGCTCCATACAAGGAGGTTGCTACCTTGATCATGGCTCTCGCCTCTGAAATCCCACTTCCCAATACCCGCCCACCGCGCTGGCTTCTGAAGCCCGTGCCCGAGGGGGTGGTGGAGCTGTCTTCAGAATCCGGCCTGCATCCCATCCTCGCCCTGTTACTGGCGCAGCGCGGTATCACCAAGGCACCGCAGATTCGGGATTTCCTAGTCCCGAAGCTCGCCTCACTCGGTGATCCCCTCGTGCTGCCTGAGATGCCGCGTGCGGTGGAGCGCATTCTGGAAGCCGTCGATAAAGGCCAGCGCGTCGCTTTATACGGTGACTACGATGTTGATGGGGTTACCTCCATGGCGCTCATGCATCTCACGCTGAATGCCTATGGCCTGAAGCCGCATCTGTTTTTGCCTTCCCGCATGGACGAAGGCTATGGTCTCAGCCTCGATGGCTTTGCGCGTTTGTTTGAGGAATACGGCAAGCCAGACCTGCTCCTCGCACTCGACTGCGGGACCACTTCGATCAAGGAGCTCACCTGGCTTCGCGAACAAGGCGTGGATTGCGTCATCGTCGATCACCACGAGCTGGCTCCTGAAGGCCGTCCGCCATGCATCGCCTTGGTGAATCCCAAGCTCGGAACGGATTATCATTATTTCTGCACCGCCGGACTTGTTTTCAAAGTGGCTCATGCCCTCATGAAGACACGTCGAGTCGAAGGCTTTGATCTCAAGGAAACCCTGGATCTTGTCGCCCTCGGCACCGTCGCTGATCTCGTGCCGTTGGTGGATGAAAACCGACTGCTCGTGCGCCGTGGTCTCGAAGCCTTGGCTCAGACTGAGCGCATCGGCCTCCGGGCGCTAAAGCTCACGGCGGGTGTCGATGGATTCATCCAGACGCATCACGTCGGCTTCCGCCTCGGACCACGTCTCAATGCCGCTGGTCGTCTCGATACGGCCTTTACCTCCCTTCAGCTTCTTTTGGCTGACAATCATGACGTCGCCTCCGAGTACGCTGCCCTGCTGGAAAGTCACAATCGGGACCGTCAGGCCGTCGAGCTCGCCGTTTATAATGAAGCCGAGCAGATGCTACTGGCCATGGGTGACATGGATCAGCATCACGCCGTGGTTTTAGGCTCGCGAAACTGGCACCCTGGTGTCGTCGGCATCGTCGCCTCTCGTCTATCCCGACTCGTCAACCGCCCGACCATCCTCTTTTCCTTTGATGAAAACGGCATGGGCAAAGGCAGTGGGCGCAGCATTCCCGGCTTCTCATTGGTCGAGGCTATCGACATCTGCCGCGAGCACATCGTGCGTGGTGGTGGTCATGCCATGGCCGCAGGTGTTTCAGTTTCTGAGGACAAGCTCGAAGTCTTCCGTGCCGCCTTCTGCGAAGCCGCTCGCAGAGCTCTCACGGATGAAAATCTCACGGCTGTGCTTGAGCTCGATGCTGAAGTCCGCCTCAGCGAGTTGACCCTAGACTTCCTGCAAAACTTCCGCCTCATGGAACCCTTCGGTCAGAAGAACTCCGAGCCCGTTTTCCTCTGCAAGCGCATCATGCCGCGACTGCCCGGCCGCCTGATGAAGGAAAAGCATCTTCGTGTCATGCTCACCCAGGATGGTGCCAGCATGGAGGCCCGCTGGTTCAATGCCCCTCTGCAAAACCTCCCCAAACCACCTTGGGATGTCGCCATGCGCGTCCAGCGCAACTACTGGCGAGGAGAAGAACAATGGCAGCTCACCCTGGATGCCGTCCGCAGTGTCGAGTGAGTGCCGAGTGTTCGTGTGGATTTTCCAATCGCGTATCGAGACTAAGGGCGGCCAAGCCGCGCCGTGGGTAACGTGATCCAAACGCAAACTGCATAGGAACTCGGGGTGGATGCAGAAGCACCCACTGAGCCAGCTAAGAAAGAGGGCCAGCCAGTCGCCGCTGAAACCAAGCCGAACACGCCGAAGGCTCTCCTCAGTGTCTTTTCCGAAGACGAAGCCGTCGGCAGCGAGGTCGCGATTGATCCGGTCCTCGGAGAGAACGGCAACTTTGACCTGAACATCATCGTCAAAGCTGACACCGCCCCAGCTTAGCCAGAGCCTGGTACTCGGCGGCTCTCTTCTATTAAACCTGTTCGCCGGGGTATGGAATTCAAAACATCAGTAACTCTAAGCAAGGGCATCCCTGGCTGCTCGGCATCTATCAGCCCGCCATGACCGAAGGCCAAGCCGCTGATCTTCTCCATGCCGTCATCTTGAGCGGTGACATTTCTGAGTTGGAGAAGGCGAAGGACTGACTCAAGTGATGCGGGCACTCCTGCCCGCACCTTGTTCGATCCCTGATGTTGCATGCAGGAGTGCCCGCATCACTTCATTTTAGGCGAGACGCACCTCGATGTCTTTTTCCAGGAAGGTCCAGAGGCTTTCGAGGGAGGCGCTGACTTTGGTCTTGGCGGCGGCGAGTTCGTCTTTGGTGAGGCGCTGGTCGGCGGCGGGGACCTGACGGGCGAACATGTAGTATTTGATCTTGGGCTCGGTGCCGCTGGGGCGCACGGCGAAGCTGCGGCCATCGGCGAGATCAACGAAGAGCATCTTCTCGGTGGAGATGGCTTCGCCTTCTTCATCGACAATGCCCGGCTTGCGGAAGTCGCGCACGTTGATGACGGAGCTGCCATCAACTTCGGTCGGTGGGTTGGCTCCGTAGCTGTCGGCGAGTTTGGCGATTTGGGCGGCTCCGCTGGCGCCTTCGAAAACTTTGCTCTGGTTCACTTCGAGGAAGTAACCGACATCGCAATACACCTCGTCGAGCAGTCCGGCGACAGTGAGGCCTTGGCTGGCGGCGTAGGCGGCGAGCTCGGCGAACATGACGACGGCTCCATTGCCATCTTTGTCACGGCTGAAGTCATCGCCCATGTAGCCATAGCTTTCCTCACCGCCGAAGACGAGGAACTTGCTGTGCTTGAGGCGGGCGGCGCGGGACTCGGCGGCGGGCAGGTCGCGATAGGTGGCGAGGATGTTGGCGGGCAGCGCGGCTTCGTATTTGGCGAGTTTATTGCTGATCCACTTGAAGCCGGTGAGGGTGTTGATGCAAAGTACGCCAAATTTGGCGGCGATGGTGTCCTGCATGGGGCTAGTGACGAAGGTCTTGAGGAAGACAGCGTTCTTTTTGTTTTCGTCATTGAGGATGCCAAGATCAAACATCGTCTTCAGGCGATACCAGCCCATGAGGGAGCCGGTCTGATTGCCCGTGAGGAGGACCATTTCGCCCTTGTCATTGCGGACGCCGACGCCCATGCGGTCGCAGTCGGGGTCGGTGCCGATGACGATGTCAGCGCCTTCTTTGTTGGCGAGATCGACGGCCATTTTCAGGGCAGGGGCGTTCTCGGGGTTCGGGGATTTGACGGTGGGGAAGCGGCCATCACGCACGTCCTGCTCGGGGACGGTGAAGTAGTTGAAGCCGAGCTTTTTCAGCAAGACAGGGACGAGCACGCCACCGGTGCCGTGGAGGGCGGTGAAGACGATTTTGAGGTTTTTGGCCTTCTCGCCTTTCAGCAGCTCGGGCTGAAGCATCATGGTCTCTACTCGGGCGAGGTAGAGGTCGTCCATCTCAGCGCCGAGCGGGATGATTTTGCCCTGCTGATCGGCGGGCAGGGGTGTGTAGGATTCGTCTTTGAGGGCGTTGACCTCTTTGATGATGCCGGTGGCGTGGGGCTCGACGATGCCAGCGCCGTCGCTGAAGTTCACTTTGAAGCCGTTGTCGTGGGCGGGGTTGTGACTGGCGGTGAGCATGACGCCGGCGTCGGCGCGGAGCTGACGGATAGCGAAGGACATCTCCGGCGTGGCGCGGCAGCCGTCGAAGAGATAAACGTCAGCGCCGTTTTCGATGGCGATCTGGGCGCATTTTTGAGCGAACTCGGCGGAAAAATGGCGGGTGTCGTGAGCGAAAACGACGCTGGGTTTGCCACCGAGGCCGGCTTTGGCCCGGTAGGCCTTGGCATACGTGACGAGGCCACGGGTGGCGCGGCCGACGTTATAGTAGTTCATGGCGTTCGTGCCGACGCAGGGGTGGTCGGGGCGCTGGTCGGCGGGGGCCGCACCACGCTCGGCGGCGGTGACGATCTTGCCGACGGTGCGTCCGCGCAGGCCGCCGGTGCCGAACTTGAGAGCCTGATAGAAGCGGTCATTCAGCTCCGCCCACTGACCGGCGGTGGCGAGTTCCTCGATACTGGCGCGGTAAACCGGATTCGGGCTGGCGGCGAGCAGGGCCAGGATGTTTTCGTGGCTGGAGGCGAGGAGCTGACCGGCGTCAGCGGCGGATTTGAGAGTGGCTTCGAGGGACATGAGGATGCCGAGAATAGCTGGGCATGACGAGATGGCAATCCCCTCAAGCGGGGGATTTTGGCGCTGATCCTGTAGTTCTTGTTTCAATGAAAGCCGAACATCGCTTCAAAGGCCTACTCAATTTCATCTTGCCTAATGATCTACGTGCATTAATGTAGCGCTTTCCTTTCCCGGACGAACTTCTGTTTTTTGGCGAGAGTGGGGCCTGCCCCGCTCTCTTTTCGTCTAGAGAGGGTCCATTTTTATGATTAGCGAACTTAAAGCACTATTCGATTACTACGAGAAAGAGAAAGGCATCGACCGCGACAAGATGGTCGAGGCGCTTTCCCAGGCGCTTCTCGCGGCCTCGAAGAAGAGCATCGGTCCAGCCCGTGAGCTGCGCATTGTGATTGATCCCGACAAGGGAACGATCAAGGCGTGGGCGAAGCTGGTTGCCGTCGAAACCGTTTCCAATGCTTGGGAAGAACTCCCGATTGCCAAGGCCCGCCTGATCAAAAAGGATGCCCAGATTGGTGACGAGATTGATCTTGAGGTCACACCCAAGAACATGGGCCGCATCGCCGCTCAAACCGCCAAACAGACCATGCTTCAGCGTCTGCGCATGGCTGAAAAAGAAAATCTCTACGATGAGTTCAAGGACCGCACTGGCGACGTCGTCAGCGGTGTTGTGCGTCGTTTTGACAAGTCGGATGTGGTCGTTGATCTCGGTAAATTCGAAGGCACCATGCCTTCCAAGGAGCGTGTCACCACCGAAGACTACACCATCGGCGACAGGATGCGTTTTTACGTCAAAGCTGTCGAGCGCGAAGGTGCTCGTGGTCCTGAGATCGTGCTCAGCCGCGCGCATGTGAACTTTGTTCGACGCTTGTTTGAATTTGAAGTCAGTGAGATCGGTGATCGCACCGTCGAGATCGCCAGCATTTCTCGCGAAGCTGGTTATCGCACGAAGGTGGCTGTTCACAGTGCAGATGAAAAAGTCGATCCAGTCGGTGCTTGCGTCGGCCTGCGTGGCGCACGTGTGAAGAACATCGTTCGTGAATTGAACAACGAGAAGGTGGACATCATCCGCTGGAAATCAGACCCCGCCGATTTTGTGCGTGAGGCGCTGAAGCCCATCAAGGTGCTGACGATCCAAGTCTCGCCCGACAAGAAAAACGCTCGCCTGACGGTGAGTGAAGAAGATCTTTCCAAAGCCATCGGTCGTCGTGGTCAAAATGCCCGTCTTACTTCCCGCCTTGTTGGCATGGAGTTGCAGATTGAGCGTGATGAACATGCCGCTGAGGTGTTCGAAGGCCAGATGGACCATGCTGCTCATGATCTTGAAAAAGCCATTGGCATCAATCTTGATACGGCCCGCAAGCTGATCAACGGCGGTCTTGGTGACCTCCAGATGCTGCTGCAATCCGAACTCGAAGACATCATTGACGCCATTGGTGGGGACGAAATCCTCGCCAAGCAGGTCCATGAGCGCATTCTAGCCTATACCCCAGGAGAGTAGCCATGAGCCTCTCTTCTTCCAGATCCCAAACCCTCACTCCGACAGCCCTACACGCCGCTCGCCCGCTCCACGTTTCTCATGCCTCCCCGTTCCTCCTCCACCAAATCCGCTCAGCCCACTTCCGACAGCATTGCTGACGAGGAAGTGATCGAAGGCGCTCCTGCCAAGAAGACGGCAGTAAAAAAAGAAGTGCTTTCACTGATCGAGGAAGAGAAACCGAAGAAAAGAGTGCCTCGTAAAGAAGGATCAACGCTGCCAGTGCTGGGAGTCAGGCCTGTCGTTACGCCAGTCGTAGAAGCCGCACCACCTGAGCCGCCAAGGAAGACGCTCGATGATGCCAAGCGTGACGCCTTGAACTTGTTCGAGGAGGATGAGAAGCCCAAGGTGAAGCGCCGGGCTGTCGATACCCAAACGCAAAGTGCTTTGCGTCCGATCTCGATGCTGAAAGAGCCAGGTCCTGTGACCGTTGCTCCGCCGCCTCCGCCACCAGCTCCCGTCGCCAAGGTTGAGGAGCCAGTCGTCGAATTTGAGATCAATGAAGCCGGTGAAAAAATCATTCACCTCAAGCCGCCTATCATTGTCAAAGATCTGGCCGAGAAGATGGGACTGCGCCCCTTCAAGATCATTGCTGATCTCATCACGCTGAAAGTTTTCGTTCCAAATGCAGAGAAGGCCATCGATATTGAAGTCGCTGAAAAGGTCTGCGAAAAGCATGGCTTCCGCCTTGAACGTGAGAAACGCGAAAAAGGCGCTGGCGTTCACAAGGTCGAGGAAGTCATCGTTGAGCCAGTTGCTCAAGTAGTTGAAGAAGTCGAAGAAGATAAACTCGAGCTGCGTGCGCCGATCATTACCTTCATGGGGCACGTTGATCACGGTAAAACGTCTCTTCTTGATGCCATTCGCAAAACGCAGGTCGTCACTGGCGAAGCTGGTGGGATCACCCAGCACATCGGTGCTTACAGCGTTTTTCATGAGGGCAAGCCGATCACGTTTATCGATACCCCTGGACATGCCGCTTTCTCTGGTATGCGGGCTCGTGGTGCCAACGTCACCGACATCGTCGTGCTCATCATTGCTGCAGATGACGGCATCATGCCGCAGACCAAAGAAGCTCTGGCCCATGCCAAAGCTGCTGACGTTCAGATCATGATCGCCATCAACAAGTGCGATCTGGCATCTGCTAACATACTTCGTGTCAAATCACAGCTTCAGGACATCGGTCTAGCCCCTGTCGAATGGGGTGGTGAAATCGAGTGCATGGAAGTCTCAGCCAAGTCAGGGTTGGGTATTGATAACTTGCTCGAAACCATGGCCCTGCAAGCTGAAGTGCTCGAGCTCAAAGCTGATCCGAAAGCTCCGGCTCGTGCCACGGTGATCGAATCCAGCATGGTCGCCGGTCGTGGCCCCGTAGCCACGGTCATCTGTCGTCAGGGCACATTACGTGTTGGCCAGCCCTTCATTTGTGGACCTCATTGGGGCAAGACCAAGGCTCTGATCAATGATCGTGGTCAGCCTATCAAAGAAGTTAAGCCAGGAATGCCTGTGGAGCTTGTTGGCTTTAGCGACATGCCGCATGTGGGTGATGAAGTCGTTGTTATGGACAGCGAGCGCTCGGTGAAGAAGCTTAGCGAAGAGCGGCAGGAAGAAAGCCGCCAGAAGAAGCTGGCTGTCACACGCCGCTCGACTCTTGAGCATCTCTTCACCAGCATTGATGAAGGCAACAAAAAGACCCTCAAACTCGTCATCAAAACAGACGTGCAGGGCTCGGTGGAAGCCATCGTCAAATGCTTGGGTGAGATCACCAGTGACAAGATCAATCAGCGCATCCTGCATAGCGATGTAGGGCCGATCACTGAATCGGACGTGCTTCTGGCCTCGGGCTCGGACGCTATTATCATCGGCTTCAATACCAAGGTTGAAAACAAGGCCCTCGGCGTCGCCAAGCGCGAAGGCGTGCAGATCAAACTTTACTCCATCATCTACGAACTCATCGATCAGGTGAAGGATGCCATGACTGGAATGCTTGATCCGCTCACGCGTGAGAAAGTGCTCGGACACGCCAAGGTCAAGCAAGTCTTCAAGGTCAACAAAGGCTACGTCGGTGGTTCACAGGTCACGGATGGACGTATCGACCGCAAGCAGCGCGCCCGCGTTCTGCGTAATGGTCAGGCAGTCTATGATGGCGGCATCGAAACACTGCGCCGCTTCCAAGACGAAGTCCCCGAAGTTCGCAATGGTCTCGAGTGCGGTATCAAGCTGCATGGCTTCTCTGACTATGAAGAAGGTGATATTATCGAGTGCTACGAACTCGAGAAATTCGCTCAAACACTTTAATCGCCTTATGCGCGGAGGCTTGCTTCATGGCGGCCTCCGCGTTTGAGTTTTCCCCACTTTCCCGCCCTTCCTTATGTCGCAACGTGTCCAACGAGTCAGCGAACTGGTTAAACGAGAGTTGAGCATGGTCTTGGAGCGTCACTACCGCTTTGATGGCGTTGTGCTCACCGTTCATGATGTTGAAGCTACGCCGGATTTGAAGCAATGCTTTGCTTACATCGGCATCATCGGCAAGGCCGGTCAAGAGCAGGCGATCATTGAAAAGCTTGGCAAAGAGCGTGGTAGCATCCAGCGTGAAGTTCACAAGCGGATCGTCATGAAAAACTCACCACAGATTTTTTTCCGTCTGGATCAATCCATCGAGCGCGGCGTCAGAATCTTGAACGCCATCGACAATCTCCCACCTCCAGCCGCCCCCTTGGCTGAAGGAGAGGTTGAGCCTGATTTTGTTGGCTAAAAATCGCCTTGAAAGCCATGAATAGAGCTTTTTGGAACAAGTAACTTCAAGAGAGATAAAAATTTGGTTGCCGGAATGGCGACTTGTGGCACTATCCACGCCCCCGCAAACCGGACGAATTGCCCTTTGGAAGTCAGTCCGCCGCGGAACCACCCTTCAGCAGACAAAGTTATGGCATACGCAATCATCAAAACCGGCGGCAAGCAGTATCAAGTATCCGTGGGCGACAAGCTCGACGTTGAGAAGCTCGAGGTCGCCGAAGGAGAATCCGCAACCTTCGATCAAGTTTTGGCCGCAGGTGAAGGTGCAGACATCAAGATCGGTGCCCCAATCCTCGCTGGCGCTAGTGTCGTTGCCACCGTGGTGAAGCAATTCAAGGCTCCTAAAGTCACTGCCTTCAAATTCAAGAAGCGCAAAGGTTATCACAAGACCAAAGGCCACCGTCAGCCTCTGACCCGTGTGGAAGTCACTGCGATCAACGCATAATTTTTCAATCTAATCCCCCAACCTCCAAGGAGTACTGAGTCATGGCGCATAAGAAAGGTCAAGGAAGTGTCAAAAACGGACGCGATAGCAACAGCAAGCGTCTCGGTGTGAAAAAGTATGGCGGCGAAGTCGTCATTCCTGGTAACATCATCATACGTCAGCGCGGAACCAAGTGGACTCCAGGCCGTAACATCGGCATGGGTAAGGACCACACTCTTTTCGCCTTGGTTGCTGGCCGTGTTCGTTTCGACCAAGACGGTCGCCGCGTGAACGTCGACGAAGCTGCTCTACAGGCTTAATTCGGCTAACAATTTTTGTTTCCTTTTTAGGCGGACTCATTCTTGAGTCCGCCTATTTTTTTCTCAATATTATCATGGCACGAACAGGCATCGCACGGGCATTATCGAAAATGGGCTTTTGCTCGCGCAGTGAAGCTGCGGCCTTGATTAAATCAGGTCAAGTGACTCTCAATGGCAAGCTCACTCGTGATCCTGAAAAGCCTGTCGAAATCGGGCGGGACCTGGTGAGGGTGGATGGCGTGCCTGTGAGTGCGACAAAGCCTGTTTACGTGATGTTAAACAAACCTCGTGGCCTAGTGACCAGCGCCAGTGATGAGCAGGGTCGTGATACGGTGTACGCATGCTTTAAAGATCCGTCCCTGCCTCATATTTCACCCGTTGGGCGCTTGGATAAAGCGAGCGAGGGGCTTTTGCTTTTTTCAAACGATAACTCTTGGGCCAGTCGCATCACTGATCCAGAGACGCATCTGCCCAAGACCTATCATGTGCAGGTAAGTGGACAAGTGGATGATCTGATGCTTCAGCGACTGTCTCGTGGTGTCATGCACGAAGGGGAAAAACTCAGTCTTGTCTCCGTGATTAAATTGCGAGCAGGCGAGAAAAATACCTGGCTCGAAATTATTCTAGATGAGGGTCGTAACCGACATATTCGCCGCGTCTTGGAGGCGTATCGCATCGAAATATTGCGCCTCGTGCGCGTGGCCATTGGGAATCTTAAACTTGGTAAACTAGACAAAAGCTCTTGGCGTCACCTCAGCAATGCTGAAGTGGCACTGATAAAATAAAGCTTGGAAGGTGAAGCCCGCAAAAGCCAGACTGGCGATGAAAGCAGGCGGTATACGTTGAGTCATCAAACGCCTTGCTTGCAGCCTTCGACGTTCAGGCTCCACTCTTTCTTATGGAACCATTGCTTCCCATTAGTGGCGGGACTTCATGTAGCGCTCCAAGTTTTCCCAAAAGCGTCCGACTCCTTCACTGAGTTTGATTTCTTGGGCGCGCTTTAGGAGGGGGATGTCATCTCCGTATTTTCCACGGCTAACTAAAAGCTGCGCATGGCGGACCTTGGCGGTCTGCTCGAATTCTGGCACTGTGGCTGCCTGCTCAAATTGGGCGACTGCTTTCTCGATTTCACTTTTACCCTAGAAATACTGGCCCAGCAGAATGAGTGAATCCCCATGCAATGGATCAAGAGTCACGATTTCCATCAGTGACTGCGCGGCGTCATCTTCGCGCCCTTCTGCCATGCCAATCTTGGCTTCGATCTTCAACAGTTTGCGGGAGTCTGCGGGTTTGATGTTTGTTTTGGACCTTCTGCACCAGATCACGGGCTGGTCATGAGCGTGTTGCGCTCGCGTTGGGCCATAGAATAGCCAGTGTCGCTGGGACTGCGGAGACCGAGGTCGTAGGTGCAGTCGTTGTTGGCGTCGATGAAGGCATCATCCACGAAGCCTTCGAATCCGGATGCAGCGGTACCGGTTAGCAGAGCACCTGGGGAGAGGGTGAAGACGGCGGTGCTGGCTTCGGTGGTGGCTGGGGTGGCGTCGTTGAGGAGGTTCTGGCCAGCATTATCATCGCCTGCGACCACTGTGCTGATGGTTATCATGCCTGCGAGCGTTGCGCCGGTGGCGAACTGGCTGGAGAGCAAGTGCAGGAAGTAGGAGACTGGCAGGATGTTGTTGATGTAGTAGCGGCCTTTGTTATCCGTGAAGGCGACGCCGACAGGCTCATCCGTGGCGACATTGGCACCTTGTGCGAAGAGCTTCACATAGCGCCTTCCGATGCCTTCATTGTCGTTGTAGGTGCCGCTGCCATTGAGGTCGATGAAAACCAGATTACCGACGCCGAGCGGTGCCCAGAGACCGAAGTCGAGAGTGAGGTTGGTATCGTTGTCGGTATCGCCATCGGTAATGGATTCAGTGCCCGGGCCGAGGTTGATGACGGGGCTGTAGAGATCCGTGCCGACTCGGCCATTTGGCGGCGTGGCGGGCGCGATGGTGATGTCCGGGTAAACAGGCGTGATAATGTAGGCACGCGTGCCGGAGCAGCCATTGACATCGGTGGCCTAGATCGTGAAGCTGGCGGTGGTGGTGGCATTCGGCAGGCCGGTGATTTCACCGGTGGTTGTATTCAGGGGAGCAGGATGGCAGAGCGCCTGCCTTGACCGCAAAGGTGTTAGGCGTGGCTCCACCACTACCGATGAGCGTCTGCGTGTAAGCCAAGCCAACCGTACCGTTCGCCACCGAGGCCGGATTCACCGTGATAATGGGGCAGATTGGCCTCGGGGCTCCAGTTTTCCACCTGCTTCTTCAGAGCTATTTCATTTTTGATCTCGCCCAGCTTGGCCACGTGCTCCATCTCAAGCTTGAGCTTTCCCAGTTCTTTTTGCGCTCGAGTCGAGCCAGATCACCCTCGGCATAGCGGATGCTCTGGATGTCTGGCGACTCTAGGCACACATTCTCGAAACACGAGCCCATACTCGGCCAGTAAATCAGGCTGCTTCATGCCCAGCGCGGCACCCGTGCTCGGTGATTAGGTGATCTCGTTTAAGTGAACTCAAAAGCTGATCAGATGGCTGATGATTCACTTCGGCAGTCGCAGCAATCCGGCACCGACTTGGGTTGCTGGGGCTTGGACTCGGATGGCGTTTTGGGTCAGCACTTGGGAGATGTTGGCGGCGGCGTAGTTGCGCCCCAGCAGGTAGCTGGCGGCTCCGGCGGTGATGGCTGCTGCCTGAGACGTGCCGTTGCCGATGACGGTTTTGTTGTCGCTGTAGCCTGAGATAATGCCGACTCCCGGCGCTGCGATGGTGAGCCCGGTGCCTGAGTTTGAAAAGTAGGCCTGCCGTCCCTGGGCATCGACGGCGGCGACGCTAATGACGCCAGGGTACGCCGCTGGATAGGCGAGCTGATTCTCCTGCTCATTGCCCGCCGCCGCCACAATGATGACGCCCCGGCTTTGGGCGTAAGCCACGGCCTGACTCAGCATCGTGGCATCAGCTGAGGATCCGAGGCTGATATTGATGAGCCGTGCGCCAGCATCCACGGCTTGCATGATGCCCTGAGTGAGGACGGCGACGTTGCCCTGGCCTTTGGCATCAGCCACGCGGATGTCTAGCAACTCCGAGCCAGGTGCGACGCCTCCGTTCGTCGGGTCTTGCCCCGCGATGAGGGAGGCCATGGCGGTGCCGTGGCCGTTGAAGGCCTGACCGTCTTTGACGAGGTCGGTGTGGGTGATCTTTGTGCCGCTGAGCATCGGGTGGTCCGTGATGCCGGTGTCCAGTACAGCCACCTTCACCCCGGCTCCCCAGCGTGTGCGGTCGCCCTGAGCTCCGATGAAATCCAGGCCGCTGCTTTCAAAAGGCATTTCACCGCCTTGGTTCGCGGTATCCTGACCGCGTTTGGGTGGGTTGCCTGGTACCCAGACGTAGTAGTTGGCCCCAATGTTTTCGTAATCGCTGGCATGATGACGCAGCTCGGCGGCCATCTTGGCGGCATCGCGATACCGGACCCGCAGATAAAGCAGTCGCGCATCGCCGTAGCGGATCTCGATGTCGGCGAGCCCGGCACGGGCGCGAAAGGCGTTCAATGCCTCAGGCGATTTAAACCGCAGCAGGAGTTCCTCCGGCACGACGCCCTTGGCTTTGGCGAGTTCATTGAGATGGTCGGTGATATTGTCCGTCACGTCGGCGACAGGAATGACGGGAACACTGCCAAAGTTTGTGCTCGAGGAGCTTTTTTTGACGGTTGGTTTTTCGGGGAAAAGCGGTCCGCTGGTGGTTTTCGTATCTTTGATCTCGGTGGTCTGAAAAGCCAGCCAGGTGAGCGCTCCGAGTGCCACGGCGCAGACAACGGCACTCAAGGTGAGGAGGATTTTGGGCAGGTTGCTCATCGCGGAGGATTACGACTACTCCTGCTGCACTTCTGTTTCATTCTTTTATGTGCATTGGCTCTTGTCTCATGGCACGAGTTTTTCTAGGCTGTGACTTATGTCGAATAAACAAGAAGCTTGGGGATCACGTCTGGGAGTCATCATGGCCGTTGCAGGTAGTGCTGTGGGGCTGGGGAATTTCCTGCGGTTCCCGGGACTGGCTGCCCAATATGGCGGTGGGGCTTTCATGATCGCTTATGCCATCAGCTTTTTGATCATTGGTCTGCCCATCGGCTGGGCGGAGTGGGCCATGGGGCGCTATGCGGGCAGTCTGGGTTACAATTCGGCACCGGGGGCCTTTGCCTGCATCGTGCGCAGTCGCTGGGCGAAGTTTGCGGGCATCATCGGGGTGATAGTGCCAGTGGTGATCTACATGTATTACGTGATTATTGAGGCCTGGTGCATCGGTTACGCCGTGAACTTTTGGACCGGCGGCATGGACCTTCATGATGCGAGGGATACGATGGGCTACTTTGCCAGCTTTGTGGGCGCTGATGCTGATGCCTCGGCCATGGGTTTTAGCCTGCACAAGACATTACCCTGGCTGCTGGCGGTGTTTGTTTTCAATTTCTGGCTGATCTACCGCGGGCTCTCGGGCGGCATCGAAAAGATGTGCAATTTCGGTATGCCCATGTTGATCATCCTTGCTCTGGTGGTGCTCGTCAGGGTGATGACACTCGGGGCACCTGACGTAGCACGTCCGCATGACTCCGTGTACAATGGTCTCGGCTACATGTGGAATCCGAGCAAGGTGATGGTGGAGAAAGCCACGCCGACCACTGAAGACAAGGCGCGTGAGGTCGTTGGGGCCGCGGCGATTGTTGAGGCGGAAAAGGAGGTAGCTGCGAGCAATGGCACTCTGGTGATGCGCACGATTTCACCTTGGAGACAGCTCGCGAATCCCAGCCTGTGGCTTGCTGCGGCGGGGCAGATCTTCTTCAGTCTCTCGGTCGGCTTTGGTGTCATCATCGTCTATGCCAGCTACATGAAACCGAAGGATGATGTGGTGCTCAGTGGACTCACAGCCAGCAGTGCCAATGAGTTTTGTGAAGTCGCTCTAGGCGGTTTGATCACCATCCCGGCGGCGGTGGCCTTTCTCGGTGTGGCAGGCATTGCCGGGCAGGCGGGAGTGGGGCTGGGATTCAAGGTACTGCCGCTGGTGTTTTCCAAAATGCCTGCTGGGGCGTTTTTTGGTGGGGCTTTCTTCTTCATGCTCTTCCTGGCGGCGGTAACGAGCTCCATCTCGATGCTTCAGCCTGGCATCGCTTTTGTGGAAGAGGTCTTGAATGTCGGGCGCAAGGCTTCGGTGGCCATCCTGGGAATGCTCACGACCTTTGGCACGGGCTTCGTGCTTTACTTCACGGCTGATTTGAAGGCGTTGGATACGCTCGACTTCTGGGTCGGCACCTTCCTCATCTTCCTGCTGGCGACGATCCAGATCATCGTCTTCGGCTGGGTCTGGGGCATCGACCGTGGCTTCAAGGAGATGAACCATGGCGCGACCTTTCCCGTTCCCGCCTTTTTCCGTCCGATCATCAAATGGATCTGCCCAGGTTTCCTCCTGACGATCTTTGCCATGTGGCTGCTGAAGGAGATCTTCGGCTTTGACCTCGCCACGGGCAAAGCGGGTGCTATTTCAGGCTATGTCACGGACCTTGTCGGCAGCAAATCCAGCATCGCTGCGCAGCTCAGCATCGTCTTGGTGGCTGGCATCTTCGTCTTCTTCGGCCTCATGACCGCACGCAGCAAGGCCTACAAGCGCGCCGAACAAGGCCTGCCAAAAACCGAGAATTAAGCACCAAGAACCACGAACCAAGAACCGCCTCCCTATGACCACTACCGGACTCCTCGTGATGCTTCTTTCTGTCGGCACCGTCGTCACCATGTTTTCCTGGTGCATTTATAAAGTGCTCACCACGCCGAATGAGGCGGACCACCTTCACGCGGTGGAGCTGCACACGCCTGACATGGATCAGCCGGAATGACCGATAAGTCAGGGTTTTGCCAAGCCCATGACTTCATCGGCTATCTTGCCAAATTCGGCCTCTTGATCAGTGCCGATGGCCTTGTAGACGTCCCAGCCGAGCTTGTGGGCTCCGGTTTCTGTGATGATGCCAAGGCGAAGCCCACCTTCCTGCACAGGCATGTCGTGGTAGCGATGCAGATGAAAGGCCTCGATGGCTTTCAGCGGGCGGATTTGTCGAAACATGTAAATCAGCCCGGCCACCTGCCGACGTTGGTCTTCGAGACTCAGCGTCGGAGTGTTAAAACCTTGTTCAGAGAGCAGGATGCCGCGCGGCTTGCCTTGAAAATGAAAGCGCGCTTGATCCATGAAGCGCGGCAGCACGGCGATGTTCTTGGGCGTGATGTGGGGTGTGTCGAAATCATCCGTTAGGCCTTCATCCTTCCAGGCGTCAGGATTTCTCAAATCTCGCGGGTAGGGGTGATAAGCCAAGCCCCACTCGAAATCACCCTCCGCACGACTCATCTCGGCAAAGGTCTCGATCATCTCCCGTACGATGTAGGTGCCTGAGCCGCTGCTCTTCTTGGCCCAGTGATGAGTTAGCGACATGAAGACGCGGGCGTGAGGATCAAACAAGCGCGTGCGATGATGCATGAGCCGCGCCGAGCGCATGTAGGTCTCCAGATAACGCGTCAGCGGCTGGGCACCCATGTTGGTCCAAGTCGCGGCCTGATCCACCTCATTGTGCATGATCCAGTTGGTGACACGCCCGTTTTCCCCATCCGCACGTGACCAACGCTCAGCGAGATGATGCAGTGCCGCCTGGTAAAACTGTACAGGTGCCTCGGCGGTGAGATTGGGGATCGAGTAAATCCCCTGAGCGAGGGCTTCGGGATGCGTCATGCGGTTGTGCGGGCTGCCATCGCCATGACGCCCATTGCCGATCAAGAGGATGGCGCTGACAATGATGTCGTTTTTTAACATCAGACGCAGCGTTTGATCCATCTGTTGGATCTGGCGGTCATTGACGAAATAGCGCGCGCCCTCAAAATCAAAAGCCGACCAGCCCGGCGCTGCGGATTCGCGGAACAAGGCATGAAGCGGCACATTCAGCGTCGCATGACGAAGGCCCAGCGTGAAGAGCTCATGATCTGGATTCGTGATCGGTGGCACGCCGATGCCTTTCTGATGGGGCGCTGTTTGTTTGGCGAGTTTTCTGCCGACGGCTGGTCCGTAAGCCGTCGGCCATGAGGCGGCTGATACCCACCTGCCATCCTCATCAGCCAAACGCCAGCGCCACACGGCACGATCCCGCAAACTGCCAGCGGCGAGGCGTGGCAGATTCACCCGGAAACTGCCGCCTTCATCAGGCTGAACCTCAGCAGCCACGGTTTTGGCATTGACCTTGAAGGAAGGCGTCTCAGGCGGCAGGCCGATGAGTCGTAGTGGCTTCATCTTCGCCGGAGCCTTGCCGATGATGGCGATTTCATTCAGCCCCACATGCACGGTTTCGATGTGGGCTGCATAGCTGGCGTGCAGGTCGGCTGAAATGGCAGCGGCTTCGGTTTCACGATCCGACTGGGTTTTTTCACGCGTGGCAGAGATCGCTTTTTCTTCAGCACTGGCTTCACGCACTTTCATCTGGCGGATTTGCAGCTGCGTTCCGGCCTTGCCATTGAGCGCGAGGTGAAAGCGCATCTCGGGGTGCTGATGCGCCGGTTTGACCTCGACCTGACTGAGATCAAAAACCAGCGGCTGCCACGTCTCCGCCAGTGGCACCGTGATGGTCTCTGCCACTGCCATGCCGCCGTCTGCCTGACGATAACGCAGCGTGACGGAATCCAGCCCTGCGGGAGAAAAATACTCCAGGGAAAAGACGCTGTGCTTGGCCGGGTCATAGGTTTTCGGCACCAAGCCTGTCCAGAAATGCGGATGACCTTCACTCAGTGTGATGTCGAGCACGCCGGCGGGCTGCGGCTTAATTTTGAGGTCTTTGTGCGGGCCGTATTGAAGGGCAACTTCATCAGCCAGACAAACATGAGTCAGCAGGCAGGCTGCCAGGAATAAGCGGATCATCGGGGGCAAGGATTAACGGCTGAGCATCATCATAAGTTGACGAGCTTCAGCATGATCAGGGCGCAGGCTGAGGGCTTTTTGGGCGGCTGCCATGGCCTCTTGTTTTTTGCCCATCTGCGCCAGGATAGTGGCGCGGGCATAGGGGATGCCAGCATCTGTGGAATCGGCGGACTCACCTTTCTGTAAGGCGTTCAGTGCTTCCGGTATGCGACTCTGTCCATTCAAGGCCAGTCCGAGATTATACCAGGCACGAGCGAATTGTGGGTTTGATCGGACGGCTTCTTGAAGGGCGCTGATGGTGAGGTTGAGATCACCGGCTTCGCTGTAAGCCAGGCCTAACTCATAGTAATACTGCGCTTCATTCGGAGCGAGTTTCAGCGCATCTTTTAGTTTCTGAATCGTGCGGGGGTTGTCACCGATGGCATTGTAAAGAATGGCCAGATCATGATGGAAGGGCGGCGAGTTCGGGTCCCAGGCGACGGCGGTTTCCATGTGCTTGATGGCTTGTGGTGCATCACGCCGGGCAAAGTAAAACTGCCCAAGCTGCATCTGGCCGCTGGGTTGGTCAGCATTCAGGCGCAGCATGTGCTGCATG
>CANHTV010000016.1 GCA_947463285.1 Verrucomicrobiaceae bacterium
ATCGAGATCTGGAACAACGTCTTCATCCAATACAACGCCAACCCCGACGGCACCTTCACCCCGCTGCCTGCGCAACATGTCGATACCGGCATGGGCTTCGAGCGCCTCACCAGCATCATCCAGGGCACGAAGAACTTCACCGACTTCGAAACCGCGAAGATCAGCAACTACGACACCGACGTCTTCAAACCCATCTTCGACGAGCTGACCAAACTCAGCGGCAAGCACTACCAAAGCACGCTGCCGAAGGCCAACGAGCAGGGCCACGTCATCCCCGTCACCGAGCAGGAAAAGATCGACGTCGCCTTCCGCGTCATCGCCGATCATCTGCGCACGCTCAGCTTCTCCATCGCTGACGGCATCCAGCCCGGCAACAGCGACCGCAACTACACCCTCCGCCGCATCCTCCGCCGCGCCGTGAAGTATGGCCGCACCCTCGAGTTCAAAGAACCCTTCTTCTACAAGCTCGTCGATGTTCTTGCCGCGCAGATGGCCGATGTGTTCCCCGAACTCCGGGTGAAGAAAGACCAAGTCAAAGCCGTGCTGAAGCTGGAGGAAGAGGCATTTAACCGCACTCTCGACCGCGGCGTGGCGCTTTTCGAAGATCAGGTCGCATCCATTGGATCAGACCGATCTCTGAGTGGTGCTTTCGCCTTCCAACTCTACGACACTTTCGGCTTCCCCATCGACCTCACCGAGCTCCTCGCTCGCGAACGCGGTCTCACCGTGGACACCGCAGGTTTTGACAAGCTCATGGACGAGCAGAAGCAACGCGCTCGTGAAGCCGGTCAGAAGAACAAGCAGGTCGTCTCCGTCAGTGAGATCGAAACCAAGGACGCCACCAAGTTCATCGGTTACGACACGCTCGAAACCGACGCCAAAGTGCTCGAAGTCGTCGCCATGAAGGACAAGACGGCGGTGGTGCTCGACTCCAGCGTTTGCTACGCCGAAATGGGCGGCCAGATCGGCGACAGCGGCCAGATCATCATCGGCGCGAACGCCTTCCCCATCTCCAGCACGACAAAAGTCGGCAACACCTGGCTGCACTTCATCGAAGGCGAAGACGCACCCGCCGTCGGCTCGCAGGTCCGCGTAGCCGTCGATGCCACACGTCGTCACGCCATCGAGCGCCATCACACCGTCACGCACATCCTGCATTGGGCGTTGCACGAGGTCGTGAGCCAGGACGCCACGCAGAAAGGCTCCAACGTCACGCCCGACAAGCTCACCTTCGACTTCAACAGCGCCGCTTTGACCCCCACACAGCTCGCCGACATCGAAAAACTCGTCAACGAGCGCATCGTCGCCAACGACATCGTTTCCTGGACCGAAGTGCCCTACACCGACGCCAAGGCCAACAGCGGCATCATGCAGCTCTTTGGCGAAAAATACCCCGAGAACGTCCGCGTCGTGCAGATCGGCGGCAAAGCGCATGCGCTCGATGGTTGGAGCATGGAACTCTGCGGCGGCACCCACACCCGCCACACCGGCGAAATCGGTCTTTTCCGCCTCGTCGCTGAAGGTGCCGTCGCCGCTGGCGTGCGCCGCATCGAAGCCATCGCCGGGATGGAAGCCTACAACGCCGCCAAAGCCGATGCCGACCTCCTCAAGCTCCTCGCTGGCAAAGTCAGCGCCCAAGGAGCCGCCGACCTCGAGAAGAAGCTCGACCAAATGCTCACGCAGCAAAAAGAGCTCGAAAAAGCCCTCAAGTCCGCCCAGCAGCGCGAAGCCAGCGGCAAAGCCAAAGACCTCCTCGCCAGAGCTGAAGGCAATCTCATCATCGCCAACCTCGGCGACGTGGACGCCGATTACGCCATGGCTGTCAATGACGCTCTCAAAGGCCAGTTCGGCGGCATCATCGTCCTCGCCGCCACCGGCGGCGGCAACGTCACCCTCATGGCCAACGTCGGCAAAGACCACCAATCCAAGGTCCAGGCCGGCAAAATCATCCAAACCATCGCCCCCCTCGTCGGCGGCAAAGGCGGCGGTAAGCCCGACTTCGCGCGTGGCGGCGGCAAGGATGTGTCCAAGGTCGATGCCGCCCTCGCCGAAGCCCGGAAGCTCTGTTCGTAGTTCCCGCTCTAGATTTTTCCTGGATGGGTAGCTTTCAAGAGGCGCTTAAGTCGAACTCAGGCCATTTGATTATTCACTCGTAATCTGTCTCAGCCTTGGTTTGAATGAAGTCCACGCTGCGACTGTCACAGTCGTGCTCATATGATCATGAAACGTCGTCTCTTTCTTGCCTTCCTTGTTGCTGCTTCTTCTTCCATCACTTATGCGGAAGATCCGCCGCCGAGTGCTGAGCATGTGCTGAGTCTTGTACGTCGTAGTTATGCGCTACAGGACCACAAGATGACCGGACGTCTGCGCGATGATGACACCGGTCGTGAAGAGCCTCTGGATCTGACGCTGAGCAGCACGGTGATGCGCTTTCTTTTCAAAAACACCCCGCCTGAGATCGTGCATCTGGATTTGACGACGAATCCTGCCACACTCTGGCAGGTGAAGCAGGGCGGCAGCAGCCAGGTGCCTGTCAAAAATGCCGCTGACTCAGTGCGTGGCATGGATTTCAATTACGAAGATCTTTCTCTGCGTTTCATCTACTGGAAGAACGTCAAAATGCTGGATGCTAATGCTCGCATCACTGCTGCCCGCATCAAATGCTGGCTGATTCGCGTCACGGCACCGGATCAAAGTGGCCCCTACTACACCGTCGATCTTTGGGTGCATCAGGAGAGTGGCGGTGTCGCCAAGATGGAAGCCTACAACACACTGAGTAAAATGGTGAAACGCTTCCAGGTGAACAAAATGCAGAAGGTCGATGGCGTCACCGTGCTGAAGGAGATGAAGGTCGAGTCCTTTAATCCTCTCAATGGTGACATCAAAGGTCGCACCTACATGACTATGGATGCTCCTGTGAAGCAGAAATAATCGGCTTCACAGGTTGCCCAAAATCAGCGTCCTAGACCCACAGCGCTCCAGAAGGAAGTGAGTCTGCTGCTGCGGTTTGCAGGGTAGCTTTCGGCCACAAAATTGGCCACAACTTTGCGTTTCCGTGTCCGCTGCTCATCTGCTGATCGTAAGCGGCAACTTGCGGCTCATATGTGGCCCACTATTGCTGAGCGCAAGCGGCTTGCTCGGCGGTGTAAGCGCTGGCGGCGTAACCGTTTTGAGCGTTGGCAGGAATCAGAGCTGAGAAGAAGAGAGCAGCGGCGAACAGGAGTCGGGCGATGTTGTAAAGTGAGGTATTGCAGAGGGCCTTCGAAAAAAAGCGGCGAGTTTTCGCAGTTCTGCGCTTGATCTGTGATTGTCGTATCAACCGACTATCAGCGATGGAAGTCTTGCGGAAGGTGCGGAGTACACCTTCATGGTGACTCACTGAGTAGAGGAGCCTGAGCACTTCTTATACGGAACTGATTCCTCGTGCTCGGAGTTATGAAGTCGTGGAGTGATGGGAGGCTGCATTCCCAGAGCTGGTTCCAAAACCCTCGCATTCTAGTCGCCTCATGCGGGACGCCTGCGCCGCACAAAATAGGCTTCCTGCAAATAGGACTAAAACAAGGCGTGGCGAGATTTCGGAATCAGCTCTCCATTCCTCCATCCGCTATCTGCCATCATTCATGATGACGATGAGAATACTTGCGGCATCCTTCATTCGACATTGCGCATTCTTGCGATAGCATCGCGGCCCATGACAGCTGCTCTTGCTCCCGCCATTGCCTCCCACATCGAAGCCCTCTGTGCCGCCATCGCTGCGGATGAGTCCATCCAATCCGCCCGTGAAAAGGCTGAAACTTTCCTCGCTGATGAGCCTGCTGTGGCTTTGTATCGTGAGGTCATGACTCTGGGACGCACCCTGGAGCAGCGTCATCGCAGTGGTCAGAAGCTGGCTCCTGAAGAAATCAGCAAATTCCAAGATCTACAGGATCAGGCTGACGCTCACGAGGGCATTCAGGCTTTTGTGGCTGCCCAGGAAGTACTTCAAGAAGTGGCCACCCAAGTGAATGGCTTCGTTTCCAAGACTCTCGAAAAAGGCAGTGTGCCGACTCACGACGAAGTCTTTGGCCAAAAAGGCTGTGGCGAAGGCTGCGGCTGCCATTGATCGACCTGCGGAAATCCTTTTCCATCGAATGACTGAGCCTTCTGAAATCCGGCATACGTCATTCGATGGGCGTAACTCCTCGTCGCCCATCTTTGAGGCGCGAGGTCTGCGAAAAGTCTATCACACTGGCGAGCTCGATGTCGTCGCCCTGCATGGGGTGGACATCGAATTCCGCGCCAGCGAGCTCGTGGTGCTGCTGGGGGCCTCCGGCAGCGGCAAATCGACCCTGCTGAATATTTTGGGCGGACTGGATGTGCCTACGAGCGGCCAGCTACGCTACAAAGGCTGGGACCTCACAGATGCTGATGAAAAGACACTGACCTTGTTTCGCCGAAACTGTGTGGGCTTTGTTTTTCAGTTCTACAATCTGATCCCCAGCCTCACTGCGCGGGAAAATGTGGCTTTGATCACCGACATCTCACGAGATCCCATGAAGCCGGAGGAGGCTCTTGCAATGGTGAATCTTGAGCATCGCATGGATCATTTTCCCAGCCAGCTCAGTGGTGGCGAACAGCAGCGCGTGGCCATTGCCCGGGCGATTGCGAAAAAACCCGAGGTGCTGCTTTGTGACGAACCCACTGGGGCGCTGGATGTGAATACTGGCATCGCCGTGCTGGAGGCCGTGGAGAGAATCAATCGTGAACTCGGCACGCTGACTGTGATCATCACCCACAATGCCGACATGGCCGGTATGGCGGATCGCGTGCTGCACTTGAAGGATGGGCAGATCATCAAATCTCACCACAACGAGCAGCGACTGCCGGTGACGAGTCTCAAGTGGTGAGGCTGCGCTGACGGACCGCCTCATAAAGCACGATGGCGACTGCAGTGGATAAGTTCAGGCTGCGCGTGCCCTGCATCGGGATGTGCCAGGTCTGATCAGGGTATTGATCCATGAGTTGCGTGGGGATGCCGCTGGTTTCAGGTCCATAGACCAGATACAGCTCCTCTGGACTCTGCAAATCCGCCTGCCAGTAGGTGCCAGCGCCCTGGCATTCGATGAACATGAAATGAGCCTTTGGACCAGCATGGTCACGCATCTGCTCCCAGGAATCCCACACCTGAACCTGCACCTCAGCCCAATAATCCAGCCCGCTGCGTTTGAGATACTTGTCCTCCAGGCTAAACCCCAGCGGCTTGATCAAATGCAACCGCGCTCCCGTCGCCAAACATAGCCGCCCAACCGCCCCCGTATTGTGCGGAATCTCAGGCTGGTAGAGGACGATGTTCAGCATCACCATTCAAGCCTTCAATGCCCAATCCAAGAGAGATTGGGCGTCGCGCCAGACGCCACCTTCGGAGTCATTGAGTACGACGACGATGCGACGTTTGCCGTTGCGCTCGCCGCTGGCGACGAGGCAGTAGCCGGCCGCATTGGTGTAGCCGGTTTTCATGCCGTCGCAGTAGCTGGCGGTGCGGAGCACGCGGTTGGTATTAGCCAACTGGGTGACGCGGCCGTTCGGGAAGGTAAATTTGTAGCTTTGCAGCTTCACGATTTCACGGATCTCGGGTTTTTGATCGCAGGCCTTGGCGATGACGCTGAGCTCGCGGGCGGTGCTGTAGGGATCGTCGCCATTGGTGGAGGGCAGGCCGTGGGGGTTGACGTAATGGCTGTTTTTCAGGCCGAGTTCCGCGCATTTGGCGTTCATTTTGGCGACAAAAGCCTCGACGCTGCCGGCGTTGTCGCGGGCGAGGGCCTGGGCGATGTCGTTGGAGCTCTTGACTAGCACGGCGGTGAGGAGTTGGCGGCGTGTGTATTGATCACCAGCTTTGATGCCGAGACGCACGGGAGCGCACTGGGTGTCGCTTTGCTCGACGGTGATGATTTGATCGAGACTGCCGGTTTCGACGATCAGCAGGGCTGTCAGCAGTTTGGTGGTGCTGGCGATGGCTCCGCGTTTGTCAGCATTTTTATCAAACAGCACTTCATCTGAGGCGGGGTCGATAATGATGACCCGGTCAGCGCTGATCTGCGGTAGGGGGCCACGGAGGTTTTTGATTTCAAACTCGCGACGTGAGCGCTTGGTCTTTTCCAGTTCTTCAGCGGCCTGTTTTTGTAGCAGTTCGACGCTTTTTTGCTTGGCCAGGAGATCAAGGCGCGTGCTTTCGACGACCTGCTTTTCTTTGGTGACGAGGGCTTCGCGCCGGGCGACGTCGAGCTCTTTGGCATTCACTTCTTCCTCACGCCATTTCAGCTTGGCTTCACGCTGGGGATCATCACAGCCGGTGAGGGTGGTCAGCGCCAGGAAGGCAAGAAGGGTGTTTTTTGTGGAATGGAGCTTCATATCACAGTTCAGCGAGGACTTCCTTCAGTCGGGCGGCGGGCCACTGGCCGGGGGCGTTGGATTCTCCGATATAGCCGTAGTTCAGCAGGCTGCCGCACTTTGCAAGCACCAAGCGCGAGATGCGCCCCAGCGGCCCCATGCCCATGGCGGAAAGTCGCAGGCGATGACTCTCGGAGGTGAGCTGAATCAGGCGGGTGAGATCGGCGGTGGAATTGAGAAAGGTGGCGATCTTCACGGCATCCAGCCCAGCAGGCTGGGCAAAGCTGATGGCTCCGCGCAGTATTTCATCGGAAGGAGTGGCCTGGAAGTCATGGAAGGAGCCGATGACTTGCACGCTACGGGCGTGGGCCTTGTCCACGATCGGCTTCATTTCCATGGCGCTGCGTAGCTCAATGTCCACGAGTGAAGCGAGATCCAGGAGCGGCTCGATCATGGCCATTCGCTCGGTGGCTTTTTCACTGCCCTGACCGCCTTCAGCCGGGTGGCGTGCGGTGAGCAGGATGGTGGTTTGATTGCTGATCAAAGCTTGACGAATCTCTTCGGCTGGCAGCTTGAGGGTATCGAGGCGAAGCTCGATCACGTCACAAGTGGCGGTTTGTTCCTCAGTGCTCATGCCTTTCCAAAGAAGCAGTGTGTTGCTGTCTGGAATGACACCCACCGTGAGAGGGCGAGTGGAATGAAGAGGATTTCTCGTAGAAACAAGTTGTGCCATTGCTTAGGTTTGTTGTAAATTTAATAGAATTAAACCAATCTGGAAGTATTTTCACTGACTATGCTTGGCCGCCGACAAGAAATCAATTTGCAGCTTACAGAGTTGCTCGATAGCGCTTTGCTCGGGCTCTGTCTCTGGTTGGCTTACTTTTTACGTGCCAGTTTTGCGCCACTCTTGTGGCCGGATTTGATAGCGATTCCACCTTTGGAGCAATTTTACTGGGTTATTGCTGTCGTTGTCCCCTTCATGCCTGTGGTCTTGGAATATCGCGGATTTTATAATCACGTTTATTTGAAGACGCCTGCTCAAAGCGTTCGCCAGCTTGGTGAATCGCTCTTCATCATGGGCACAGTGATTGGTGCTATCGTTGTTTTCTTAAAATGGGAGGTGCCTAGTCGGTCGGTGGTGATTTTGGCCGTGGCGATGTCTGGCATAGCTCTGCTGCTGAGGGAAGGTGTCCAGCGTGAGCGGATACGCCGCAGTCTGGCCTCGGGGAAGGGTAGGGAACGTGTGATCGTCGCCGGGGCGGCTGCAGACGTGCAGCGGTTGATCGAAAAAATGCCTGCTGATCAACGGGCACACTTGGAAGTGGCGGCGCGGATCGACATCACCCTAAAACCAGTTTCTGAACTGGTCCAAGCCATGCATGAGGGCTCTGTTTCGCGCGTTCTATTTGCGGCTCAGCATGTGCATTTTAACAAGATCGAAGAGGCTGTGCAAGCCTGTGAAACAGAAGGCGTTGAGGCCTGGATCGCGGCTGACTTTTTCCAGACTGCTATCGCAAGACCGACTTTTGATGTGCTCGGCGGCCGTTTGATGCTGGTGTTTCATTCCACACCTCAAGTCTCCTGGTCATTGCTTTTCAAAAGTATCTTTGACCGCGTCGGGGCTCTTTTTTTGCTTACCCTTTCTCTGCCGTTTTGGCTGATTGCCATTATTGGCATTCGGTTGAATTCCAAGGGGCCGATCTTTTTTCGTCAAGAGCGCTCCGGCCATTATGGGAAGCCTTTCCGCATGTGGAAGTTCCGCACAATGCACACGAATGCAGAGGCTCTAAGAGCAGATTTGGAAGCTCAGAATGAGATGGATGGTCCCGTTTTCAAAATCACCCACGATCCACGTATCTTCAGCTTCGGAGGCTGGTTGCGCCGCACGAGTGTGGATGAATTGCCGCAGTTGCTGAATGTTTTGCGGGGTGAAATGAGCCTCGTTGGTCCGCGGCCGCTGCCGGTCTATGAGATTGAAAAGATCGAGAAACATGCCCAGCGCCGTCGTCTCAGTATGAAGCCGGGTCTGACCTGTCTGTGGCAGATTACGGGACGAAATGGCATTCGGAATTTCGATGACTGGGTCGCCCTAGATCTGGAGTATATCGACAACTGGTCACTCTGGCTGGATGCCAAGATACTGGCATTGACGCTGCCAGCCGTGCTACGTGGCGTTGGTGCGTCCTAGCTTGAGTTAAAAAGTGCTCCCACCCGGATTTGAACCGAGGACCAAGGAATTATGAGTTCCCTGCTCTAACCGCTGAGCTACAGGAGCGTCTCGTGGTGGCGGGCATTATGGATGATGACTGAATCTCGGCAAGGTGTGATTTACGATTGGCTAAAGGTTGTTTCCCGCTATGAATGGCCATCCATGAAAATCCTGGTCACTGGCAAAGGCGGACGCGAGCACGCCCTCATCACCGCTTTGAGCGAATCTCCCGAGAAACACGAACTCTACGCCTACCCTGGCAGCGATGCTATTGCGTCACTGGCGACTCGTGTGGATGTTCCAGACCTACCTGAGCTCATTGCTTGGATGCAGCAGAATGCCATTGATCTCTGTGTGGCTGGTGAGGAAGCCTGGCTGGTGAAGGGCAGGGGATTGGCCAATCTCTGTGCCGAAGCTGGACTGCCTTGCTGGGGACCTGTGAAAGAGGCTGCGCAACTTGAGGCATCAAAGGCTTTCGCCAAACACTTCCTGCAACGCCACCACATCCCAACGGCCTCCTACACAGTCTGCACCACGGCTGAAGAAGCGCGTGCGACGCTGACGGAGTTTCCGATCGTGCTGAAGTTTGATGGCTTGGCCGCAGGTAAAGGCGTGGCGGTTTGTTTGAGCCGTGAAGAGGCCGAGAGCTTCATCACGGATGTCATGGAGAAGCGCGTGTTCGGTGCTGGGAATTTGGTGGTGGAGCAATGCCTGACCGGTCCTGAGCTTTCCGTGTTTGCCTCCGTCTGTGATGATCAGTATCACATTCTGATGCCCGCCCGTGATTACAAGCGAATCGGCGACAATGACCAGGGGCCAAACACGGGCGGCATGGGCGCTGTCGCGAGTCGTCAACTGGCTGATTCTGAGCTCATGGCACGGATCGAGCGCGAGATCGTGCAACCTACGGTGACTGGACTGATCAAAGATGGTCTGAAGTACCGTGGATTCCTCTATTTCGGCCTGATGCTGACGCCTGATGGGCCGAAGGTCATCGAATACAACTGCCGTTTTGGTGATCCAGAAGCCGAGGCCGTGATGCCGATGGTACGCGGTGACTTTGCTAACTATGTCTTCGCTGCTGCCAAAGGCGAGCTTCAGCGCGATCTGCTGCAATTTGCCGAAGGCTGGAGCATTTGCCTGATTTCCGCCTCGGCGGGTTATCCCGCCTCATCACGCAGTGGTGATGTCATCAGTGGGTTGACGGCTGTGGAAGGTGCGCGGGTTTATCATTGCGGCACGCGTCAAAACTCAGCAGGTCAGTTTGAAACCCATGGCGGTCGTGTCTTAGCCGTCGTTGCTCAAGGTGCCACGCGCCAGGAAGCGAGAGACAAAGCCTACGCTGAATCTCAAAAGGTGACTTTCGACGGCATGCAGCGTCGCAGTGACATCGGGCAAATGCACTTCGAGTAATTCTCGAAGTGCTTGTTTGATCAGACAACATCTCAAGCAGCCAAAACCTGCTTGAGAACCTCAATGCAGCGTTGGTTTTGGGCCATGGTGCCGACGCTGATGCGAACCCATTCAGGCAGCTTGTAGGCAGCCATCGCACGGACGATGACGCCTTGGTTCATCATGGCTTTGAAGACGGCATTGCCATCCCCGACCTTGACGAGCACAAAGTTCGCGTAGCTGGGAATGAATTCGAGTCCCCCGTCGGCAAACTGCTGCTGAAGGTAGTCGCGGCCTTCGTCAGTGATTTTTTTGGTCAGATCCTGATGCTCCTGATCTAGAAGACCAGCGAGCGCTCCTGCCTGGGCGATGGAGTTGATGTTAAACGGCTGGCGAGTGCGCTGAAGGATGTCGATCAGTTCCTTGTTGGCGATGCCATAGCCGACGCGCGTTCCTGCTAATCCCTGGATCTTCGAGAAGGTGCGCAGGACAACCACGTTGCGGCCTTGGCGGACATATTTCAGGGTATCCGGTGGATTATCGAGAAACTCATAATAGGCCTCGTCGAAAACAACCACGACATGCTCAGGGACTTTTTCCATGAAGCGGTCGATCTGCTCTTGCGTGACCAGGGTGCCCGTGGGGTTGTTGGGATTGGCGATGAAAATCTTCTTGGTGCGCGGCGTGATGGCGGCGGCCATGGCATCAAGATCATGGACATAACCGGGATCATCGACCTCGATGGTTTCAGCGCCGAAGACTTTGGCCATCAGCTTGTAAACCAGAAAGGCATGTTTGGCCGTGATGATATTATCGCCTGGCTGAAGAAAGGCGTGTCCAATGAACTCGATGATTTCATTGCTGCCGCAGCCGATGATGAGATTGCCCATCTCAAGGTTAAACTTTTCCGCTAGCGCATGGCGCAGCTTCCATGAAGCTCCATCAGGATAAATGTGCACGTCTTTGACAGCCTCCTGCATCGCCACGATCGCCTTTGGGGACGGGCCGAGCGGGTTTTCATTGGAGGCCATCTTGATGATGCTCTCAGGGGCCAGTCCGAGGTCTCTCGCCACATCTTCGATGGGCTTTCCGGGTTCGTAGGCGACGAGGTCTTTGAGTTGCAGGTTGGCGTAGTTCCAGATGGACATAGGGCGTGTTGGAGGGGGCTCACATCGCCTGTAATACGCTTTCTGGCAAGTTCGAGACGGTCTTCTCAAAGTTCGTTGTCTGGCTGGAATGATTTTTTGATCATGAAACTTGCGGTGGCATGACCGTAAGAGCGTGGTAAAAGCACAGCCTTGGCTCATGCCTGCCGCCTCCCTCACATGCCCGCATTGCGAGAAATCTGTTGAAATACAGGTCACCGCTGTCACTCGCTCAAGGCCCTGCCCTGAGTGCGGGAATACGATTATGTTGCAGGTGGCTGGACGTCAGAGTCGCATCAAGCACAAGGCCCTTCTAGTATCATCCATGCCGCCCACAGATACCATGGGCAAACCGGAATTTGACATCTTGCCGAATCAATTACCCGGAGATGCTTTTGAGCGAATGTGCTCCGACCCTGAGATCACGCGTGCGAAACAGCACTTCATAATGGCCGTTGGCAGTGTTTTGGGATTAGTCTTGCTCGCTACGATCATTCATCTCAGTGGTTTTTGGCGCATTCACCCCACCATTGGAGACCGTGTGGCGACCGCAGCACCGACACAGGCCGTGGGAGTTGCCCCTCAGGAGACGAGCAAGGCTCAGTCATCTACAGCGGGCGTAAATCCTAATGCGGTAAAGAAGCTGAACTTTCGTCTATCCAACTCTACCACGGATACGGATGCGGCCTCGATCTTTGCCGAATCTCAGAAGGTTTTGGTAAGCTTTTTGGCGGCTGAAACAATCCCTGAAAAGCTGTCCCACGTAAACAATCCCAGCGCTGTCGAGTCGCAGATGAAGGCCTTTTATCAGAAGAACGCTCTCGGTGCGGTGGTGTATGAGCGCATTGAAGCAGGTGGGCTCCCTCGTGAAGGCTATCTCGAGTTCCGCATCGTGATGAAGAACTCGAGTTCGAAATTTGCTGCCATGGTGTCCACTCCGAGCGGGCCAAAACTAGACTGGCCCAGTTTTGCGCTGACAGGCGAGATCGAGTGGGCTCAGATGCGCGAGCAACGTCCTCAATTACCTGTTCTCATGAGGGTTTTGGCAAAGACGTCAACCCACTTTGAGGGGCACTTTAAGCAAACCGATGGTCTGCGTTGCGTGCAGCTTTTGCCTGCCTCAGATCCTGCTGCACCTCCGGTTTATGGTTATGTGCCCAAAGGCTCGGACCTGGATAAGAATCTGGATTATTGGCTGAAAAGCAGTGGTGTTGAGATGTCACCACTGACCGTGAAGATTTGCTATTCACCAGAATCCAGCACACCTGACCAAGCTTGGATCACGGATCTGGTCGTCGCTGGCTGGTTTACGCTCGGTGTGGAAAATGCTGCCGGAAGCGAATGAGTGGAGCCTCAAGCCGCCACCAAATGCTGAAAAAGCCCGTGAAGCGCAAGATTGTGAAAAACTTTCGCAAAAATCGCAAGATGGCTGATGCGGAGTCGTAATGACCGCGCAACATTATTCAATTCCCCCCACAGAAAGCTATGAAAATGCATCCTAATTGCCAAGGCAACCACATCGATCTCCGTTCTGGCGTCAGCCGCCGTGATTTCATGTATGTCGGTATGATGGGCGGCCTGGGTTTGACCCTGCCTGACCTGCTTCGTCTTCAGGCTGCTCAAGTCATGCCTGAGGTTGAGACCTTTAAGCCTATCGCTGACTCCATCATCCATATTTACCTCCCTGGTGGCATGGCTCAGCATGAGTCCTGGGATCCGAAGCCTTTTGCTAGCCCAGATTATCGTGGCCCCTACACTCCGATCAAGACCTCTGTCCCTGGTGAGTATGTCGGCGAAAAATTCCAGAATATCGCCAAGATCATGAACAAGCTCACGGTCATCCGCAGCATGACCCACGGTGAAGCTGCTCATGAGCGTGGTACGCACAACATGTTCACGGGTTATCGACCAAGCCCGGCGATCAAGTTCCCAAGTTTTGGTTCCATCATCGCCCACGAGCAGGGTTCCCGTAATAATCTCCCTCCTTATGTGGCTGTGCCGAACATGTTCGCTCCTGATCAAGGCACCGGTTACATGAGCAGTGCCTTTGGCCCGTTTGCACTTGGCAGCGATCCTGCGGACAAAGGTTTCTCCGTCCGCGACTTGCTGACACCCAAAGACATCGACGAAAAACGCTTTGATCGCCGCCGTAACCTTTTGGGCACTGTCGATGAGCATTTCCGCTCCGTTGAAAAAGCTGATTCCATCAACGCCATGGATAGCTTCTACCAAGCTGCTTACGGTCTGATTAGCAGCACACAGGCTCGTGAGGCTTTCGACTTGAACAAGGAAAGCGACAAACTTCGTGACGAATATGGTCGCAACACCGCTGGCCAGCGTTTCCTTCTGGCTCGGCGCCTCGTTGAGGCTGGTGTTCGCATGGTCTCCGTCAACTACGGCAGCTGGGATCACCACAGCAATATCAAGAGCGCTTTTGATGGTCAGGCTCCGAGCTTTGATCAGGCTTTTGCCCGTCTGATCCGTGATCTGGATGAGCGTGGAATGCTTAAGAAAACAATGGTGATGGTGAGTTCCGAATTCGGTCGCACACCAAAGGTGAACGGCACCAACGGTCGTGACCACTGGCCACGCGTTTTCTCGGTCGCCATGGCTGGTGGTGGTCTCAAGGAAGGCTACGTCCACGGTGCCTCTGACGCTCTCGGTGGTGAGCCTGATCGCGATCCTGTCGGTCCTGAAGATCTGGCCAAAACCATGTATCGTCTCCTTGGCATCAACGGTGAGAAACGCATCATGGTTGATGGTGTTCGTCCGATCGACATCGTCAATGGTGGTCGAGTCATGAATGAATTGATCGCCTAATTTCAGGATTTCCAAGTCTTCACTGCAAACCCGGATCAAAATTCGATCCGGGTTTGTTGTTTTTAGCCATCTGGGCCGAAATTAGGGAAACTTTTATGATTCTCGAGTGCGAGAGAATTGACAGGTGTGCTCAAAATCTCCTACTTTGCTAAATCACTCAAAATTCAGCGTCATCCCCCCGCCCGACTGCATGTATTCCAACGAAGATTTTCTTCTCGAGCTGCTTACCGAAGCAGCCTACGTTACGCCTCAGGACCTTCAGCAGGTCAAAACCTCCCGTAAAGGTCAGGAATCCACCCTGGATACACTGATTAAGACTGGAATCGTTAGTGACGAGCAAATTGCCCAATTGGTCGCCTCCAATAGTGGGATGGAATATGTGGATCTTCATGGGTTTAGCGCTAATCCGCTCCTGAAGACCGCCGTTCCGGCTGAAGTGGCGCTTAAATATAAGATCGCCCCCATCGGCACGAATGGCTCCACTCTGCAAATCGCGGTGGCTGATCCTTATGATTTTGAAACTCTGGATGCTCTTCCTCACGTTTTGCAGCCTGATTTGGAGTTTTTCTGCTCCACGCCGACTCTAATCAAGGAGTTGCAGGCTAACCTTTATGGCAACGAAGCCGTGATGGGATCTGCCATGACAAAAATCGGCGGTTCTGGTGCTGGTTCTTCGGATGGTGATGCTCCTATTATCAAGCTGGTCACAAACATGTTGATGGAGGCTTTCAAAAATAAGGCCTCAGACATCCACATCGAGCCTCTGGAAAAAGACATTCGTGTGCGTTTCCGCATGGATGGTGTGCTGCATGATGTCGAGCATCACCCCAAGCGTCTGCATTCTGCCATCATTGGTCGTATCAAAATCATGAGCGGCACCATGCAGCTCGATGAGAAACGCGTTCCTCAAGACGGTCGTATCCAAATGACCTTCAATGACAAGGAGCTGGACATGCGTGTATCGATCATCCCGACGCAAAACGGTGAGAGTGTCGTCATGCGTGTGCTGGATAAGAGCAGCTTGCGGCTGGGCTTGTCAGACATGGGTTTCTTCAGTGATGACCAAGAGGCCTTTGAGAAGCTCATCTCAATGCCTGATGGTATTGCCCTGGTCACTGGCCCAACGGGCTCTGGTAAAACGACCACGCTATATGCCTGCTTGAGCTTCATCAATCGTTCTGATCGCAAGATCATCACCGTTGAAGATCCTGTCGAATATGAGCTTCCAGGCATCAATCAGGTCATGGTTAAAGAAGATGTCGGCATGACCTTTGCCGCAGCGCTTCGTGCCATGTTGCGACAAGCTCCGAACATTATCATGCTCGGGGAAATTCGAGATCTCGAAACGGCCTCCATTGCCATTAATGCCTCGCTCACTGGTCATATGGTGTTCAGCACGCTGCATACCAATGATGCCCCGGCTGCTGTTGCCCGTTTGGCTGACATCGGCGTCAAACCGTTCCTCATTGCTTCTGCGGTGCGCGGTATCTTGGCGCAACGATTGGTGCGTAAATTATGCCCAGACTGCAAAGAACCGGGTATTTTGAATCCACGGGAGCTTCGTCAGTTGGGGCTTGAAGCTAGCCAGCTTTCCAATGCGACCGTGATGAGCCCCAAAGGCTGTAACAAATGCCGCAGTTCTGGCTATCGCGGGCGAATGGTGATCGCGGAAATCTTCAAGGTGGATGACGAAGTGAGAACCATGATCAATCAACAGCTCACGACTCCACAGCTGCGCAAACGTGCGCGTGAGCTGGGTATGAGAACACTGCGTGAAGACGGTGTGCGCAAGGTCTTGGCCGGCATCACTACAGCAGAAGAAGTCATTGAGGCCACGATGGCTGATGCAGATTGATCCTGATTCCTGCTGCGAAACGACAACTTACAACAGAGAACTTTACACGATATGACCCCCCAAAACGTGGTAGATATGCTCGAAAGCCGAGGAGTCGTGGACTCCGGCGTGGCCTACGACTTGACTCAGGATTCCGTGCATAACGGCAAGGATATTTTACAGGTCCTTTTAGATTACGGCATTTTTAACAACGAGGACGAGTTCTGGGCTGTCGTCGCCGAAGAGCTTGCTGCGGACCATTTGGATCTGTCTTCTTACGAGCCACCACCGTCTGTCATCAACATCATCCCCTCTGGCATGGCGAGACTTTACGGCGCTTTTCCTGTGACACTGGATGGTCGTGGTCTGCATGTGGCTTTCACAGACCCACTCAATCCACAGCTCGTTGAGGATCTGCGTTTCGGTCTCGGTAAGGAAATTGTTCCTGTCGTGGCTCGCCGCAATCATGTGCAGTCGCTGATTGACAAGCATTACGGAACCAGTTCCCCGAGTATTGATGACATCTTTGGTGGCCTGAGTGCAGTGGGTAAAGATTCTCCTGAAGTTGAGGCTAACTCTGCGCCGATTGTTAAATTTGTCGATCTCGTGATGGCTCAGGCTATCAAGGAAAAGGCTTCAGACATTCATTTTGAGCCCTTCGAGCACGAATTCAAAATCCGCTACCGTGTGGATGGTGCGCTCTATGAGATGGCGCCACCTCCTGTGCATTTGGCCAACTCGGTCATTTCGCGTATTAAGGTCATGTCCAGCATGAACATCGCTGAGCGACGTGTTCCTCAGGATGGTCGTATCATGACCGTCGTGAATGGCAAGCCGGTTGACATGCGTGTGAACTCCTTGCCAACACAGCATGGAGAATCCGTGGTGCTTCGCGTTTTGGATCGTAGCTCGGTCAATCTGGATTTGGAGCATCTCGGGATGCCTCCTTATCTCTTTGATTACATCACGGAAACGATCAACAAACCCAACGGCATCTTCATTGTCACGGGTCCAACAGGTGCGGGAAAAACAACGACGCTTTATGCTTGTCTTCGTCGCATCAATACGATCGATACCAAAGTGCTCACTGCTGAAGATCCAGTTGAGTATGAACTCGATGGTATCATGCAGGTGCCGGTCAATGAGGCTGTCGGACTGACCTTCGGTAAAGCTCTTCGTGCCTTCCTTCGTCAGGATCCTGATCGCATCATGGTGGGAGAAATGCGTGACGTGGAAACAGCCCAAATTGCCATTCAGGCTTCACTTACAGGACACTTGGTGCTTAGCACGCTACACACGAATGATGCCGCTGGTGCAGTCACTCGTTTGGTCGATATGGGTGTTGAACCATTCCTGGTGTCAGCCACGCTGGAAGGTGTTTTGGCGCAACGACTTCTGCGCACGATCTGTAAAAACTGCCGTGCGCCCTACGACCCGAGCCTTTCGATTCTGAATCAGCTGGGGCTTTCCCAGGATGATTTGGGCGGCAAAAAATTCTATACCGGTTCCGGCTGTGACAAATGTGGCGGCAGTGGCTACAAAGGCCGTAAAGGTATCTACGAGCTTCTTGAAGTGAGTGATCCGATCCGTGAACTGATCACTCAAAAAGCTCCTTCGTTGGTTCTCAAACAGAAAGCCATCGAACTCGGCATGGCCACACTGCGTGAAGATGGCCTTCGAAACATTTATGACGGTGAAACCACCATCGAAGAAGTGCTCAAGTACACCTGATTCAGTAAGGGGCTGAATCCATCATTTGTGGAGGTGCAATCCATGAATTTGATGGACAGAAAGCCTTGCTGCCAACTAATCTGCATTTTATCCAGAATAATTCCTGTCGCATTTCCTTATGCCGAACTTTCATTACATCGCCCTCGACCAAAATGGCCAAGAAGTAGCTGGTGAGCTAGAAGCCTCAAGCGAGAGCGAGGCAATCAATATGCTGCGTCAAAACCAGCTTTATCCCACCCAGGTTGCCCAAGAAGGCAAAGGCGACGCTGCCGTTAAAAAACGCGCTAAAACGACCAACTCCTCCAAAGGTAAGGGTAAAGTCGTCAAAGCTGGAGCCAGTGCCAAGGTGAAGAGCAAGACGCTCATGATCTTCACGCGCCAGTTGGCCACACTGATCGACTCTGGTCTGCCCCTGCTTCGCGGATTGACCGTTCTTTCACGACAGGAGCCGCATCCGATCATGAAATCAACGATTGCGACCCTGGCGGAAAACGTTCAGACCGGCAGCACATTTTCGGAAACACTTACGCAGTATCCGAAGATCTTTAACAAGCTTTACGTGAACATGGTGAAGGCTGGTGAGTTGGGTGGTGTGCTTGAAATCGTTCTCAACCGACTGGCTGAGTACCAGGAAAAAGCTCAGAAGCTGAAGAACAAAATCATGGCAGCGATGATCTACCCGATCATCGTGATGTTCATCGCCATGGCCATCATGGTCTTCCTGATGTTGGTGATCGTGCCTCGCTTCGAAAAAATCTTCGAAGATATGCTAGGAGATAAAAACAAGCTACCTGAGCTGACGAAGCTGGTTATCGGCTTCAGTCGATGGATGGGTGACAATGTTCTTTACCTTGGTGGTGGTATTGCCATCTTTTTTGTTGGCTGGCGCTTGTTCGCTTCGACTCCTGGTGGACGTCGCTCCATTGACTCGTGGAAACTTAAGTTGCCACTCTTCGGTGATGTTCAGCGCAAGACGGCCATTTCCCGATTCACACGCACCTTGGGCACTCTTGTGACTTCAGGCGTACCCATTTTGCAGGCTTTGAACATCACTCGTGAGACCGCTGGCAATGCCATCATCTCTGACGCCATCGTCAAAGTGCATGATGCCGTCAAAGAAGGTGAATCCATGGTTGGCCCTCTTGAGGCCAGTAATGTCTTCCCTCCCATGGTTATTTCCATGGTCGATGTGGGTGAGGAAACTGGTCAGCTTCCCGAGATGCTTTTGAAAATTGCCGACGTTTATGAGGATGAGGTAGATAACTCCGTTTCGGCTCTGACTTCGATGCTTGAGCCGCTTATGATTGTTATGTTGGCCTTGGTTGTGGGTACCATCGTTATGGCCCTATTCCTGCCACTCATTGAAGTTATCAAGGGTCTTAGTGCGGGTTAATAAGTTGAATCTCAAATCCGTAAAGTCATGAAAACTAAGCAGAAATTTCATAAAGGTAATGCATTCACTCTGATCGAGTTGATTACAGTGATCACGATTATTGCTTTACTTTTTTCCTTGGTCGTCGGCGGTTTTACTTATGCTGACCGCTATTCCAAACGTTCGAAGACCGAGGTCACGATCAAGGCCGTTCGTTCGGGGCTTGAAAATTATAAAGAGGAGTTTGGTTCTTACCCACTTCCTCAATCTGAGGATGTTACGATCGAGATCGCCAACAAGCTTTACATCGTTGGTGGTGCCGCCTGTTTGTATCAAGCTCTGAGTGGCGATGGCTTTGATCAAATCAGTGGTGCTACAGGTCGGGGGACATCCAGTTCGGATGGAAATCTCGACGATTACGAAAACAAAAACGTGATGCTGAAAGACATGCCTCGGGAGTTGTGGGCGACTAGTGGTGATTACTACTACATTATTGACGGATTTGGGCACCCCATCCGCTATGTGAAAGCAGCACCTACTGCGGCGCAGACCCCTGGAGCGGCGCCCCCTGAACGCACTACCGTGAATGTGGGGACATATGACATTTGGTCCTACTCTGAAGATGAGGAAAACCTCACTGCTACATCACTCGAATCAATCGAAGGTAGTGTTCAGGAAGCCAGTCGTAAGTGGATCAAGAATTGGTAAGCACTGTTCTTTGGAATCTTGATTCGGGTGAGAAGTTGAAATTATTCTTGCTCTGTTCGTGCGGCGGCATTGTTCCTGCTTATGTAGGAATGGATGACCTCAACCAACCCACTTCGGGAGCATGGCTTCCGACTGCTTGAAGACGACCTTAAATTCCTAATGAACGCCTTCGCCGAGGTTCTTCGGCGTATTGGCGAAGCCGAACTGGCGGATAAATTGCCTTGGATCGGTCAATGTGCGGCGATTACACCAGAACCTAATCGTGCTCTCGGGCAAGCTTTGTCCATCGCCTTTCAGCTCCTGAACATTGTTGAGGAACGTGCGGCATCCCAGATCCGGCGCCTGCGTGAAAAGGATCGCGGGCCTGAAGCTGAGCCGGGCATGTGGCCCGACAATCTGCGCCAGATGAAAGCCCTGGGCTTGACCGAAAAGCAGCTGGCGGATGTTTTATGCGATGTCTTGGTGGAGCCGGTTTTGACCGCGCATCCGACAGAGGCAAAGCGCGAAAGCGTACGCGAGCTTCATTTGGAGATTTATGCCTTGATGAATCGCCATGAAAACAAGGATTACACGCCTCGTGA
>CANHTV010000017.1 GCA_947463285.1 Verrucomicrobiaceae bacterium
AATCGTTTTCTGGATGGGACGTAATACCTTTGCCCATGTGCCTGCGGATCGTAGCCGCTTTTTGAGTGATCTGATGGATCCCAAATTCCTCCGAGCCCTGGCAGGCTTGATCCCTCTGTTCATGCTTATCGCCGCCTTTTGGAGCATCTTTGATCAGAGCTCATCAGCATGGGTGGAGCAGGCCAAAAAGATGGATCTGAATGTGCTCGGATTCACACTCAATCCGGCTCAGCTTCAGGCCATTAATCCTTTTTTCATCCTCACTCTCATACCGCTTTTTACCCTGGTTCTTTATCCCCAGGTCGCGCGCTTGATGGATTTCACGCCGCTATGCCGAATCGGCGTTGGCTTCATGCTGACCTTGGCCACCATTTATGTTTCTGGCTGGATCGAGCAGCAGATCAGCGCTGGCTTTAAGCCCTCGATCGGCTGGCAGGTGCTGTCTTACTGGCTCATTACCAGTGCAGAGATTCTCATCTCCATCACGGCTCTGGAGTTCAGCTACACACAGGCTCCACCGCGTTTAAAGTCGCTGGTCATGTCCTTGGACCTGATGTCTGTTGCGTTGGGAAATTTTTTCACCGCCCGAGTTAATGCCTACATCGAAAAAGTGGGTGCGCTGGCCAATCTAGATGGTGCCCATTATTGGTGGTTTTTCCTCAAAGTCACAGCGGCAACCACCATCCTTTTCTTCGTGGTCGCCATCTTTTACAAAGGCCAGACCTATCTCCAAGATGATCAGGCTGAGGCATGAGTCAGAGGTCTCAGTGGCCCGCACTGCCTAGGTTAAATCTGATGCCAGCACGGAATTGGCAGCGCGCATGGCCAGATCACGAGCTTGGGAGACTACACGCAGCGCAGCTGAATCAAAGCGGTAGGCATGGCAGCTGGGGCAGGTGACTGCTCTCACGACCACAATAGAACCACAGCCTTCGCAGACTTTATACTGTTCAGGATGATTGGTGATTTTTTCTGCCTGCTTCAGACGGTTGTCTTTAGGGTCTTCGGGGGCGTTCATGGGAGTGTTGATATTTGATGCTACGTCAACGCATCCCGCTGTAAAACAAGTTTTCATCTCGTTGGAGAGAAAGAGTTCAATTTTGATTCGCAAGACAGAAGATTTACAAATGGCGAGGCAACAACTTTACATTTGCAGTTGAACTCGCCGGATGATCTCATTTTAGCGGGTCACTAATTTAGCGAGACTGACTTTCCAGGTTCTCATGGTGCCGGTGGCTCATGATCTTTAAGGTTCGTTGCGCTTTGGTTAGGCGCGGTAAAAGGTGTGTCCGAGGTCTTCTAATGGTGGGCTTTTCCATCATGAGCGCGCCACGACAAGTTCCGTGCTCGGAGCACGTTTAATGAGGCTGTCCAAAAGGCGCTTGGCGCTGCCTATTCTTTACTCCCATGACTGACTTGTTCCTGATACGATCCTTTCTCACCATCCTGCTGCTATCAGGGGCCTCGGTTCAGGCGGCTCCGAGTGCGGAGGCTCTGAAGTTTTTTGAAGCCAAGATCAGACCCATTCTCGTGGAAAGCTGCCATGAATGTCATGCCGATAAAAAACACAAAGGCGAGCTGCGGGTGGATAATCTGGCTTACCTGCTGAGAGGCGGTGAAACAGGTCCGGCCATCGTGCCGCACAAGCCAGACGAGTCACTGCTGATGAAGGCGGTGATGTATGCGGACCCCGATATGGAGATGCCGCCGGACGGCAGGCTGCCGGAGGATCAGATCGCGGCCCTGAAACAATGGATCATGATGGGTGCCCCCTGGCCGGAGGCTGAGGTAGCCTCCGCAAATCTGGCACGCAAGCCGGGTGAGTTTACCTCTGAGGACAAGGATTGGTGGGCCTTTCAGCCGGTGAAGGTGCCAGCGATCCCGGTGGTGAAAAGCAGCCAGCTCCAGGTGCCCATGGCTGCGAAAGCCAATCCGATTGACGCCTTTGTCGATGCAAAACTCGCGGAGTCTGGCCTCAACGGCAGCGAACCTGCGACGCCTGAAGAGCTGATCCGCAGATTGACCTTTGATCTTACCGGGCTACCGCCGACACCAGCGGAGGTGGCGGATTTTATCGCTGCCACGGAGGCTGAAAAGCAGCATCCAAATCCCGGCAAAACCACAGCCTACGAGGCATTGGTGGACCGCTTGCTAGCCTCACCACGTTACGGTGAACGCTGGGCGCAGCATTGGCTGGATTTGGTGCGCTACGCCGAGAGTGAGGGTTATCGACTCGACTCCTATCGCCCAAATGCATGGCCGTACCGCGACTACGTGATCCGCTCGTTTAATGAAGACAAGCCTTACGATCAATTTGTGCGAGAGCAGATCGCGGGTGACGAGATCGCGCCCAAAGATCCTGAGGTCAGCATCGGGACCGCGTTCCTGCGCCACACGATCTACGAGTACAATCAGCGAGACTCCGAGACGCAATGGAAGAACATCGTCAATGAAGTGACCGACGTGACGGCAGATGTCTTCATGGGGCTGAGCGTGCAGTGCGCGCAGTGCCATGATCACAAGTTTGATCCCATCCTGCAAAAGGACTACTACCGCCTGCAAGCCTTCCTTGCGAACATCACCTGGCCGGAGGACAAGAAGCTGGCCACCGAGGCTGAGATGCAGGTACACGAAGCCCAAATGAAGATCTGGCAGGAAGCCACTGCCGCACCGCGCGCGATCATTGATGGCATCATCGAACCGCGCATCGCCAGTGCCCAAAAGAATGCCATGGAAAAATTCCCGGAGGAAGTCCAGGCCATGTGGCGGAAGCCACGGGAGCAGCGCACGCCTTATGAGGAGCAAGTTGTACAACTGGCATGGAGGCAGGCGGAGTATGAGCGCTACCGTTTTAAAACCGACAAGCTCAAAGAGCCTGAGGCGACACAACTGAAGGATGCGCAGGCACAACTTGCCCGGTTTGATCACCTGAAGCCCAAGCCGTTGCTCACCGCTTTTGTCATCGGCGAAACTGGTGCCACACCGCGTGATGCGAAGTTTGTGACCCGCCGCTCCGGCACCCAGGAGGCAAAGCCGGGCTTTCTGACCATCCTCGATCCAAAGGAGGCAAGCATCCCGGCCCCCAAACCAGGCATGACCACCAGTGGTCGCCGCAGCGTGCTGGCAGACTGGCTCACAAGCCCAGAGAATCCACTGACCACGCGCGTCATCGTGAACCGCATCTGGCAGTATCACTTCGGACGCGGCATCGTCGCCACGCCGAGTGATTTTGGCCGCCTTGGCGAGAAACCGACCCACCGGGAGCTGCTGGACTGGCTCACGCATGAGTTCGTCAAAGGCGGCTGGAAAATGAAGCCGCTACATCGCCTCATCCTCACCAGCGCCACCTATAGGCAGACGGCACGGCGCACGCCAGGCACCCAGGAAATGAATGCGGACCCTGAAAATAAACTGCTCTGGCGTTTTCCGCCTCGTCGCCTGGATGCGGAGCAGGCGCGTGATGCCATTCTCGTGGCCAGTGGTGAGCTGGATGACAGCATGGGTGGAGAAGGCGTGGAGGCTGGCAAACCGAAGCGCAGCATTTACACTCGGAAGATCCGTAACACGCAGGACGCTTTCCTCCAGAGCCTGGATGCACCGCCTGGCTTCTCCAGCACGCCTGCCCGAGATGCCACCACCACGGCCACGCAGAGCCTGCTCATGATCAATGGCGACTGGCCGTTGGATCGCGCCCGGGCCATGGCCAAACGCCTCATCGACAGCAAGCCTGGTTCGGATCAGAAGCTCATCGAGCAAGCCTACTCCATCACCTACTCACGCCAGCCGACGTCGGATGAACAAACTGCGGCGCTGGCTTTCCTGAAGGAGCAACGCCGCCGTCTGAATCAAGAAAAACCCAAACCAGCAGCCGCTCCCGAGGCAGCGCTGGCGGATGCGGCGGGCTTTTTTACAGGCACCACCCTGTCTGCCAAAACTACCAAAACTCTGTGGATGCAGCCCGGTAGCCCTAACGAAAAGCTGCGCATTGAGTCCGGTGACAAACGGGAGGTCAGCCAGTTCACGGTCGAGGCTCTGGTGAATCTCGGTAGCCTCTACCCCAACGGCTCCGTGCGCACCATCGCGTCGCGGTGGGACAATAACAAAACCACTCCGGGTTGGTCTCTCGGCGTCACGAGCGAAAAATCCGCCTACAAGCCTAACAATTTGATCGTTCAGCTCGTCGGAGAGGACTTTCAGGGCAGTCTCGCCTATGAAGTCGTCGCCAGCGGCCTGCGAATTCCTTTGAATAAGCCTTACTACATCGCCGCTGCCATCAGTGATGAGCCGGCAGATGGGCAGCAGTTCGGCGGCAGCGTAACCTTTTATGCCCGTGATCTGAGCGCCCCTTCAGCTTCGATGCAGACTGTCACTGTGCCGCATCAGATCTGCGGTGGTTACGTCAGCGCCGAGCGCAGCCTTTACCTCGGCGGGCGTGACAAAGACAAAGCCAGTCTCTGGCATGGTGCCATTGCACGCGTAGCCATTCGCCAAGGCTTGCTTGATGCTGGCAAGCTCATGACTTGGGCTGCTGCGAGTGATCCCACCTGCCTCATCGACGTGAATGCCGACGAGGCTATCGAGAAGCTAAAGAGCCACTGGAAGTGGGAGTCCAGCGCCACCGCCTCGATCTCGAAAGGTGGCGACGCCAACCAAGACGCCATTGCTGACCTGTGCCATGTCTTGCTGAACTCAAACGAGTTCTTCTACCTGCACTGAGTCGTATTTTACAGGCCGAAAGCTGTGTCCATTTCCTTGGCCACACCGGTGAGGTAAGCGAGGTCACCTCCAGCCACTTCGGCGGCCAGCCAGCCGTGATAGTTAATTTCGGCCAGAGCCTTACGGACGTCGGCGTAGTCGATATCGCCTTCTCCGATGGGTGTGAACTTGTTCTTTTCACGAGAGAAGCCTTTCACATCCAGCTTCAGCACGCGATGGCCGAGCTGGCGGATCCAGTCGCCCATGCTGCCGTATTTCCAGTGGTTGCCGATGTCGAACTGCATGCCCACCCATGGTGAGCGGAACTCATCGACATACTTCACAAACTTCTCCGCCGTCTGATCCGCACCGCCGTCGTGATTGTAGAGGAATTGATTCCAGACGTTTTCGATGACGATCTGCACGCCCAGCTCAGCGGCCAGCGGCACGGCTTTGGCGATATTTTCGACGGAACGCGGCCAGATTTCGTTCTCGGGACCGTCCTCACCTTTGCCGACGACGAGCAACACGCTGTGCCCGCCGACGGCGCGTGTGTCACGCAGAGCCTGTTTGAGATTCTCCAAAGCGGTGGCCCGCGTCGCTGCGTCCGGGCTGGTGTGGCGGATGTTCCAATGTCCGGCGCAAACGCTGCCATCGACGGGCAGGCCGGAGGCCGCGATGGCCTTTTGGGTTTCTTCCACATTGTCGCCTGGCAGGCTCATTTCCACGCCCATAAAGCCAGCGGCCTTGGCGGTCTTGAAGCGCTCCGTGAGGTCACCGCCTTTGATCATGCCGATCTTCAGGGTCTTATAAATCCGGCCTGCCAGTGCGTTTGGCACATTTGGGGCAGCCTGGACGCGCGGCACTGCGGGTAGCAAAGCACCTGCGGTGAAGAGGGATGCCTGGTGGAGAAACTGACGGCGGGAAGAGTTGGTGATGGGATTCATGGCGACCCACAAAACGTGTCTTCGCCGAAAATCCAATCATGGGGACTCAGGAATGCGGCCTTTTCTTCAACAAAGCGATTAACAGCAGTCCCATCAGCCCGCCTGACAAGCAGACCATCCAAAACGCGCCGGGCACGTCCTTCATGCCACTCGGGATCTGATGCAGGATGATGAGCAGATGCCGCGCTTCAAACATTGCCCGCTGCAGTCCAGGCTCGCGTTCCAGACGGCTGCTGATGGCTTCAGGAGGTTCCATAGTTTCGGCAGCGATGGCATTTCTTGTTTCATCGCCACAGAGCCCAGCGCTTTCGGTGGCTACCGTGAATACATTTTTCTCAGCCAAAGAACCCACTCACTGAAATGGGGCGTAGTCCTTACCCATGCGAAATCTTGTGCTCATTCTCGGCGATCAACTGGATCGTCAATCGGCTGTGTTTGATGACTTTGATCCAGAGCAGGATGTCGTCTGGATGGCCGAGGTGGCGGAGGAATCGACCAAGGTCTGGGTTCACAAGGCGCGCATCGTCACCTTTCTCTCAGCGATGCGTCACTTTGCGGAAAAGCTCAGGACTGAGGGTATCCATGTCGATTATCTGAAGCTCGATGCCGCAGAAAATCCCGGCTCATTCGGTGTCGCTCTCGAGATGGCAGCAAGCCGTCTCAAGCCCAAAAAGATCATCATGGTGGAAGCCGGGGAGTGGCAGGTACGGGAAAATTTTCGAGCACGGGCTGAGTCACTAGGCTTGCCTCTTGATGAATGTGAAGACCGGCGTTTCCTGGCGTCTCACGCGGACTTCGCCAAGCATCTCAAAGGCCGCAAACAGCTGCGCATGGAGTTTTTCTACCGTGAGATGCGGGTGAAGCATCAGGTGCTGATGGAAGCTGGGAAACCGGTGGGTGGTGAGTGGAACTTCGATCAGGAAAATCGTAAGAGCTTCAGCAAGGAAGGCCCGCCGCTGCACGCGGCGCCGAGATGCTTCAAGCCTGATGCCATCACGCAGGAGGTCATGCGTGTTGTCGAAGCTCGTTTTCCAGAGCATCCCGGCAGTCTGGTCGATTTTGACTGGCCGCTGACGACCGAGGAAGCCCGGCTTTGCCTGCATGACTTCATCGAAAAAAGACTGCCTGATTTTGGCGACTACCAAGACGCCATGTGGACGCGTGAGCCCTGGCTTTTTCACAGTCGCCTCAGCGTGGTCATGAATCTAAAGCTGCTGGACCCGCGCGAAGTCATCGCGGCTGCGGAAAAAGCTTACCGCAGCGGCAGCGCACCGCTGGCGGCGGTGGAGGGTTTCATCCGGCAGATTCTCGGCTGGCGCGAGTATGTGCGTGGGATTTACTGGCACTTCATGCCGGACTATGTCGGGCTGAATGAACTCCAGGCCACACAGCCGCTGCCGAAGTTTTACTGGGATGGCCAGACGGAGATGAACTGCCTGCATGACGCCATCGGCCAGACGCTGCGCTACGGCTACGCGCATCACATCCAGCGGCTGATGGTGACGGGTTTATTCGCACTACTTCTGGGCGTGCGGCCTCAGGCGGTGCATGAGTGGTACCTCGCTGTCTATGTCGATGCCATCGAGTGGGTGGAGCTGCCCAACACACTCGGCATGTCTCAGCATGGCGACGGCGGCATCATGGCCAGCAAGCCCTACATCGCCTCGGGCAAGTACATCCAACGCATGTCGAACTACTGCTCAGGCTGCCGTTATGATCCCGCCAAATCCATGGGCGCGAATGCCTGCCCGTTCACCACGCTGTACTGGGATTTCCTCATGCGTCATGAAGACCGACTGAAGCAAAATCAGCGCATGTCGATGCAAGTGCGAAATCTCAACCGCCTCAGTGAGGGCGATAAAACGGCCATCCGCGAGCAGGCTGAAGCCGTGCGTCAGCGTCTTCAGGCGTGAGCTTGCCGATCTCTGAATCAGGGGCTATGAAACAGCCACTCTCCCGACCTCATGCCACGCATTCTCGCCATCGACCACGGCACCGTCCGTATCGGCCTCGCCATCAGCGATGAGATGGAGCTGGTCGCCAGTCCGTTGAAGACACTCGATGCCAAACAAAAACCAGAGCAGGAGATCGCCCGTGTGGTGCAGGAGAAAAAGATCGGCAGGATCGTCATTGGCATGCCTTTTCACCTGAATGGCCAGCGTGGTGAAGCCGCTGAACGTGTGGAGACTTTCGCAACACGCCTGGGTAAGGTCCTGGAGCACGAGGTTCCGATAGATTTCGTCGATGAAAGACTCTCTTCCGTGGAAGCTGAGGCCTCCATGTCCCGCGCCGGTATTACGGGAAAACGTGAGCGAGATCAGATCGTCGATCAGCTCGCAGCAGTCGTCATTTTGCAGGACTACTTGAACACACAACGCGGCCCAGCAGGATTCCTGCTGCCGGATGAAGTCTATGATCTGCCCCTGGATGAAGGCAAAAGCCGACGCAGGCGCTAAGCATGTGGTGCTGCTATCCGAGTTCCAAGCATCCACCTTGCGAACAGCTTTCCCGCCAGATCACCTCCTGCACGGCGTTCCAATGCCTTCCTTTATGTCTCATCTGCTCCGCCTTGGCCTCCTCATCACCATCTTCTGCTCGTCCCTCAGCGCTTCAGAGAAGCCCAATATCATCTTCATCCTCTGCGATGACCTCGCGCAGGGAGATCTAGGCTGCTACGGGCAAAAGCTGATCCAGACGCCGAATCTCGACCGCATGGCGGCAGAGGGCACGAAGTTCCCTCAGCTCTACTCTGGCACCAGCGTCTGCGCGCCGTCCCGCTCTTCACTGATGACCGGCCTGCACATGGGCCACTGCCCCATCCGTGCGAATCGGGAAATCCAGCCAGAAGGCCAGAAGCCCCTGCCTGCTGAGACCACCACCGTTGCCCAAGTGCTGAAAAGCGCCGGTTACGCCACCGCCTGCACCGGGAAGTGGGGCATGGGCATGTTCGACACCACTGGCAGCCCTTTAAAGAATGGCTTCGACCACTTCTACGGCTACAACTGCCAGCGCCACGCCCACAGCTACTTCCCCAAGTATCTCTGGAAGGACGACCAACACATCGAGCTCGAGGGCAAGACCTACGCCATGGACCTCATCGGCCAGGAAACGCTTGACTGGGTCCGCAGCCACGCCAGCAGCCCCTTTTTCCTGTACCACGCCATCACCCTGCCGCATGGCAAGTATGAGATCGACGACCTTGGCCAATACGCCGACAAGCCCTGGACCAACCTCCAGAAAACCTACGCCGCCATGGTCACCCGCCTCGACCGCGATGTCGGCCGCCTGCTCGACCTGCTGAAGGAGCTGAAAGTGGACGAAAACACCCTCGTCATCTTCAGCGGCGACAATGGCGCGTCCTTCGAGCCCAAGTCGGAGGTCGGCAAGCTCTTCGACCAGTCCATGGGCGGCAAGCTGCGCGGCTTCAAACGCAGCCTCTATGAAGGCGGCCTCCGTCAGGCCGGCATTGCCCGCTGGCCGGGAAAAGTCCCCGCCGGAGTCACCAGCGAAGCCCCCTGGGCCTTCTGGGACTTCCTACCCACGGCAGCCGAGCTCGCCGGAGTCGAACTCAAATCCCCACACGACGGCCACTCCATCGTCGAGCTGCTCAAAGGCGGCCCAGCACCGAAGCGGGAGGCTTTCTACTGGGAACTCCACGAAGGCACCTCCCTCCAAGCCGTCCGCTTTGGCGACTGGAAAGCCGTCCGCAATGGCCCCGCCAAGCCCATCGAGCTCTACGACCTCGCCACCGACCTCGCCGAGTCCAAAGACCTCTCTGCCGAGAAGCCCGAACTCGTCGCCAAAGCCGAGTCCCTCATGAAAACCCTGCGCACCGATCACCCCGACTGGCCGCTCGTGATGAAGCAGCCTGGCAAGAAGGGTAAGAAGAAGTAGGCCCACGCCTTCCGCCACCAGCCTCACCCGGTTCGTCATCAAGTTGGCAGAGTTTTGGCATCTCTTCTAGTCATTGATGCTTCCCGCTCGTCGTTAAATGAGCCTAAAAACCAGCCAAATGAATCGTCTTCTGAAGATCTCTCTATTTTGGTTGGTGGCTGTGCTAGTGATTGCAGCGCTTGGATGTAGTGGTTGGCGCACCCTTTTCCAGCCGAGCCTTTCAAACAAACCCAGCAAAATAGGGCTCCTGCAGATGCATCACAGTCTTAAGATTGGCGATTCTGAACAGCGTGTGGATCAGGTGTTCTAGCAATTCAAAACCGATAGAACGGCGTTGATTATAAAGGTTTTTGAAGACACTTGGGGGATGGCTATGCCCTTCGAATTCGGTGCAGGTCATTGGGTTCTATATGCCCAGTTTGATCGCAGCGAAAAAGTGTCTGCCGTCGCCATGCGCACCTCAGACGGGATCTGTTCACGGCCTGCCGGGACTCCAGTAGGTAAGGGATTTCTTAAAGCACCAAGATGGACTCTTGATTGAAAATCGAATGTCTGTTCCCTTATCAAAGCTCACCGATACCGAATCCAAAGCGTTGGGGACTTACTTTAAGTTCAGCCGGTGAAACTGTCGCAGGGCTCTCGTTTGGGCCGTGGTGATAGCGCTGCTTTCAGGCTTGCCTTGGGCTGCTCAGTTCTGTCAGGGTTTCGGCATGAATCCGAGTTCACTTCGCAAGGCCCTCTTTGCCTCGGAAATGGTCTTTTCGATGTTTTTTCTGCTACTTTGCTTTTTAGCCATGCATCTTCCGTTGAGGATTGTGCAGTGCTCGATGAATCACGGGAAGTTGGAGGTGTTGACGAGCCTTCCTGAGATCACCCGATGCCTTCAGTGGTGTCTTCCGGAAGGAATGGTGGCTGGCATTCTGGGGCCGATCTTGCTCGCTTGGGGGGGGCTTCGGTGGCCAGTGTGAGTGGGGAGAGTTTCAGCAGCCGGCTGTTTCGCTGGTTTTTGATTCCGCTGGGCTTTACCTTTTTGTCGGCCCCATTCCTCTGGCGGAGAGTTACATGTGCCTCTGTGCCAGTGATTATGACGATGCTTGGTTGGATGAGGTTCTCTTTTTGGCGGGTTGTTCAGTGCTCGGCTGGCTGGGCTGGCGGTATGCCAGGCACCAAGTGGGGCGGGCAGCCCCGTGAAACCCAAAAGATTTTGCCAGAATCCGTTCGTCCTTTGGCGGGCTTATTCAGCCTGCCTGAGGTAGGCGACGAGGTCGGCGACGTCTTGGGCGGTCATGCCGAGCATGGTGGCGCTCATCATCATGGAGCGGTCCATTTTCTGACGCTTGGCGATGCGCTCTTTCGGCACGAACTGGGTCTGGCCCCCCATGCTGCGGACGATGAAGATGTCGCCCTCCGTGAGCACCATGCCGTGGATGGTGATGCCGTCTTTGGTGACGATCTCGGTGCCGTCAAAGCCGTGGGCGATGTCTTTGCTCGGCTCTATGATGGCCTGGGCGATGATCTCGCTAGGCTGACTGAGGCCCCAGCCCTGGAGGTTGGGGCCAAATTCGACGCCCTGGTTGTTGCTCATCTGATGACACATGACGCAGCGGACGGCGAGGGAGGAACCGTGCTTGGGGTCGCCTTTGAGCTTCAGCACGTCTTCCAGTTTGATGGTGCTGGGGATAGCAGGTGGGGTCTCGATGGTGACGAGCTTGATGGCTTCTGGGTCAAAGATGCCCTGCTTTTTCAGCTCAGTGGCGATGCCGTAGGCGGCCCAGTCGTTGGTGCTGCGATTGACGAGCCACCACATGCTGTCGCCATGGATGGGGGATTCTTTGTCTTTGGCGACGGCGAGCACGGCCTGGGCGGCGCTGGCGTCCGGGGTGAAGGCGAGGGTATCGAGCGCGAGCTTGCGCTCCTCCACGCTGAGTTGTTTGCTGGTGGCGCGGGTTTTTAGATCCGACACGGCAGCGGCGGGGTGTAGCCGCCAGGTGAGTCGGGCGAAGGTTTCCGACCAAGCGAGGGCATCGCCGTCCATGATCTTTTTCAGGCGGGTCCAGATTTCGGTTTCTTTGCCGGTGCAGCCGAGGCCCCAGGCCTCCAGGTAGGAGCGGTCTTTGCCATCGTAGCGTTTGGCGATCTCGATGAGGATGTTTTGGCTCTGCGCCAGCGGCACGTCACGCATGGCGACGGCGACTTCACGCCGCACGGCGGGTGATTCATCATGGGCCATGGTGCTGAGGAGGTCGATCAGGTCCGAGTTTGCTGCACGCAGGGCACGGAGGGCGACGAGGCGCTTGCTGGCCTCCGTGGACTCCAGCCAGGTCCGCACGCTCTGGGTGCCTGACTCACCGAGCTGGGCCAGGAGCCAGACGGCGCGGGATGCGATGTAGGGATTGGTCTCGGTCAAGAGCGCGATTACGGGTTTGATGGCGCTTTTTCCCTGCTCTTTCAGTTTCACAAAGGCGGCGTGGCGGACGTTGGTGGCGGGGGATTTGAGGCTGGCGATCTGGTCTTCGACGGAGTCGAGCTTCAGGGCCGGGGCTTGTGGCTTGAAGTCCTTGGGCGCGATGCGGTAGATGGTGCCGCTGCATGTTTCATCGGTGTCCTGATGGCCGCCGGTGCGTTTGTCGAACCAATCGCTGACATAGATGGCACCATCGGTGCCGACGCAGACATCGCTGGGGCGGAAGAGGGTGTGGCGCTCATCGGACATGTTGTTTTGGCCGCCGACGAAGTCGCTGCCTTTGAAGATGCCGGAGGTGTTTGTCGTTAGGAAATCAAAGCGCTCCATTTTCATGCCAGCGCCATCGGGTTTTGGCAGGTAGCCGAAGACGACGTTACGTCCGGTTTCACAGCTGAGAAGAAGCCCGTCCCACTTGGCATCCAGCGCACCGTTTTCATAAAAGCACATGCCGGTGGGGGCACCGCCGCCATAGACATCGCCAGCGGGGATGATGCCGGGATCTTCCTGCCGCCACTCGGCCACGGGGATGCTCTGGCCGGGGCGTTTGTCGGCACGCCACTGGCGTTTTCCGTCGCCGGAAAAGAAGCCGAAGCTGCCGCCTTCGATGAGATGGCTGACGCGGCAGGCCGGTGGATCATCGTTGTCGTTGAGATACATGTCCCCGAGCGAGTTCCGCACGCCTTCGTAGCTGTTCCGGTAGTTGTGGCCGAGGATGCGGACGTTGTGCCCGCTGGGGTCCATACTGGCGGTGAAGCCACCGACATAGACGTGGCCGTCATCGCTTTTTTCACCGGCGTAGGGATTGTTCAGGTAGCCGCCGCCGATGCGGAAGGTGTTGCCGCTTTTGTCATTGAAGAAGGCTCCGCAGTTACCATTGCTGAAATACCAGCGGCCATCGGGTCCGGCATAGATGCTGTGCAGGCTGTGGTCATGCTGGGCCTGCTCAAAGCCGGTGAGCAAGACCTCGCGACGATCCACGGCGGGGTCAAACTTCAGGTCCCGGTTCACGTCGGTGTACATGATGATGTCAGGCGTGTTGGAGACGATCACGACATTATCAAAAACCGACACGCCCATGGGACTCTCCAGGCTTTTTTCACGGACGAAGACGTGGTTCGTATCCGCCCGGCCATCGCCATCAGTATCCTGAAGCACGCGGATGGCATCACCCTCACGGCTACGGCCGCTGTGACGGCGATAGTTCACGCCCTCGGCCACCCAGATGCGACCGGCGGCATCCACATCCATGTTCGTGGGATTGTAAAGCATGGGCGAGGTGGCCCAGACGGTGACCTCCAGCCCTTCGGGCACCTTGAACATGGACGTATCCAGATGCTCAGGCGTGACTTTTGAGGCATCAAAGGCGGGCACATTGGGATCTGCTGTGAAAGCCGGCTTGCCCGCTTCAAAGACTTTTTTCTCCCGCTTCGCTTTGTCTGGCGGTGCCGCATCCGCAGAAAGGGTGACGAGGGCAGCCAGGGAGACGAGGGCGGTGAAGGAACGCAGCATGAGGTTGGCGGGTTGGGGGCGAACAAAACGGGCAGGATGGATCTCATCTTGCCCGAGTTTGCGGATCAAAGAACGTGTAGGAAACCGACGGCGACGCAGGATCAGTCGATGAACGAGCAGATGTATTCGCAGATGCCATCTGCCACGACGATGTCGAAGCCGGACTTTGCAGGCACGTCGAAATACTGACCGCCCGTGTAGGTCGTTTTGACATCGCTGGCGTCCAGCTTCACCTCACAGGAGCCGGCGACGATCTCCATGCGCTCGGCCTTGTCCGTGCCGAAGTGGAAGCTGCCAGGATAGATCAGACCCAGGGTCTTTTTGCTGCTATCAGAAAACAGGATGCTGTGGCTGACCACCTTGCCGTCGAAATACACGTTGGCTTTGGTGACGGCGGTGACGTTGGTGAACTCGGTAGGAATAGCTGACATAAGGGTGCGCAGATTGGCAAGAGTCAGCGCTGACTCAAGTGCTCGTTCACGGCCAGCTGTCCGGGCTTTTCAGGAATGGAGCTTTTTGATCGGTTCCGATGGTTTTGGCGGACTGGGAGCGTAGAGGTCCGGTGCATCTCCCGAGATCTATTCTTTCACGGGGCAGGTCCTGCATTCTAGCAGTGGCGTGCCTGACAGCGTTTTCGCCTTTGGTGGCGGGAGATACCGATCTGCCGCAGCCGCTGAACGAACAGGAATTTGCGGGCCTGATGTCGGCTTCTCCCTTCACCCGCACGCTGGGCGTTTCGGATTCACTCATTTTGACAGGAGTGGCGAACCTGCAAGATGATGTGGTGGCGACGCTTTTCGATACTCAAGCTCAGGTGTCGCATCTGGTGTCACGGAAACCGAATCCGCAGGGCTGGCAGTTGGTGGGCATCAACGGTAGCCCTTCTGAGCTGCGCACTTGGGCTGCTAAAATTCAAGTCGCAGGTGGGGAGGTGATCTCCGTGCGCTATCAGAAGCCCCCTTTGAAAAAAAGCGGCACAGTGGGCGGTGGCAGCAGCGGTGCGGGTGGCTCCAGCTCGGGCAGTCTTCCGCCTATCAGCAGTGCTCAAATGGCCGAGGCCAAAAACGCGGCGGTGAATTACAAGGAAGGCTTTTCCTCCGACGGCTACCCGCGACAGCCGCCACCAGAGATGGTGGCCAAGCTCTCGCGTCTGAGTGCCTCCCAGCGTGAGGATATTAATAAACAAATGCTCGGCTGGCGGAATAAGGGGCTGGGGCTCGATGAACGGCGCAAAATCTATGAAAACCTCGTGGAGCGTAATCTCCAGGGACGGCGCTGAATGCCAGACGAGAAACCTCAGCGGAGCAGCTTGATGAAATGATGGTTTAAAATGGCAATGTTCCTCGTCGATGAGGCGTTAAGGCGGGTCTTATGCTCCGTCGGCTTCTTTCCACTTTGTCACTTTTCGCGACTGCTGCCAGCGCAGCCCAGTCGCCTAATTTCATTTTCATTCTCGCAGATGATCTTGGCTATGGGGATGTGAAATGCCTGAACCCTGAAGGCAAAATCGCCACGCCGAATCTGGATCGCATCGCGAGGGAAGGGGTGATTTTTACCGATGCCCACACGCCTTCCAGCGTCTGCACGCCGACCCGTTACGGGGCGCTGACGGGGCGTTACAACTGGCGTACGAAGCTGCAAAACGGCGTCCTCGGTGGACTGAGCCCACGATTGATCGAGCAGGGGCGCATGACGGTAGCCTCAATGCTAAAAGGGCAGGGGTATCACACGGCGGCGGTCGGTAAATGGCACCTGGGCATGGACTGGGTGCTGAAAACGGACAAGACGGTTTCAGAAATGACCATCGAGTCGCGCGATCAAGCCTGGAGCGTGGATTTCACCCAACCCGCCAAGAATGGCCCCAACGCCGTCGGTTTTGATCACTACTTCGGCATCAGTGCGTCCCTGGACATGGTGCCATATTGCTTCATTCAGAATGATCGTGTGACGGTGCAGCCCACGGAAGATCGCGAGATCGAGATGGTGCAGGGGCTGACAGATAAGTTCACGCGCAAAGGACCAGCGGCTCCAGGTTTTACGGGTTACGAAGTTCTGCCGACCTTTATCGATCAGGCGATTTCTTGGATCTCAGGTAAGTCGGCGGAGGCAAAATCCGGGAAGCCGTTTTTCCTCTACCTGCCGCTGACCTCACCACACACACCCATTTTGCCGAATCCCGCCTGGCGCGGGAAAAGTGGTCTGAACCAATATGGCGATTTCGTCATGGAGACGGATGCGGAAGTGGGTCGTCTCTTGAAGGCTTTGGATGATCAAGGCCTGAACGAAAACACCTTCCTTGTCTTTACCAGTGACAATGGCTGCTCCCCGAGTGCCAACTACCCTGAACTTCTCGCCAAAGGGCATAATCCCAGCGGTAGGCTACGTGGTCACAAGGCTGACATTTATGAAGGCGGGCATCGAGTGCCGTTTCTCGTCCGTTGGCCAGCGAAGGTGAAAGCGGGCCAAACCGCGCAGCAGCTGACTAGTTTGATCGATTTCACGGCGACAGTAGCGGACATATTGGGTGTGAAACTGCCTGATAATGCCGCTGAAGACAGCTTCAGCTTTTTGCCAGCACTTACAGGGGAGGCGGGGCAAGATGTGCGCGAAAGTCTTGTCCATCACAGCATTGGCGGCTATTTCGCGATTAGAGAAGGTCCATGGAAGCTGGCACTTTGCCCCGGCAGCGGTGGTTGGAGCAATCCTCGCCCGGGGCTAGAGCCTGTGGAAACACCCAAAGTGCAGCTTTTTAACCTGACCACGGATTTGGCTGAGGTTGAAAACCTTGAGGCAAAACATCCTGAAGTTGTGGCAAGGTTGACACAGAAACTCGAGAGCTTGGTGGCCAATGGTCGTAGCACATCGGGAGCGACCCAGTCGAACGCGGTGCCCGTTGATTTATGGAAAAAGGCAGGGGCACGTGGTGCTAAGGGGACGAAAAAGAAGTCTGGCCCCGCCAGAGCTGCGTCCAAATTAGAAAAATGAACCCCAAAAGACCCCGACAAAATCAGAAATCGTTCTTGCAATCGCTCATCAAGTTTCTAATCTCTGACTGCTTGTGAAATTTTTCACAAGCGCCTGAACGGCCCCACTGCCGACCCGCCATGTTGAAATACTTTTTTCTCAGTTACGTCTTCGTTGCCGCCATCGTCATTGCGGCTTTCGGTACACGCGGTAGCAAGTCTGAGTTGCCGCCGATTGAGATTTTTCCTGACATGGATCACCAGGCAAAAGTGAAATATCAGGTCAAAAACGATTTTTTTGCCGATGGTCATGGTGCTCGGATGCCAGTTAAAAACACGGTTCCGATTGGTTTCGAGGTGCCGGTAAAGCCTGCTTCTTCACCAGAGTATAAACCGGCTTCTTTCGCTTTCACCAATGGTTTGGACTACTATAACACAGGCAAGATGGGTGATTATTACGGCGATGGCCTTCCGGCAGAATTGACGGTGGATAAGTCCCTCCTTCAGCGTGGTGAGCGTCAGTTCAACATTTACTGTGCAGTGTGTCATGGTGAGTCAGGCAACGGCAAGGGCGTGACTTCCAAATATGGCATTCTCACCGCTTTCAACTTTCACCAGGCAGGCGCTATGGAAGCAGCCAGCCCTGCTTATCGGCCCGACGGGGCTATTTTTGATGTCATCACCAACGGCAAGGGGCTCATGGGTTCCTACGGCGGCAACCTCACCGTCAGTGACCGCTGGGCCATTGTGGCCTACATCCGCGCACTCCAGGTGGCGGTGAAGGAAAATAAGATCACCGTTCAGTAACACGCGCGCATTTCAGGCATGAGTCACCACGTCACATATAGCGATCTGCCCCAAGGCGGAGAGAAATTTGAGCCAGCCAAAGGCGGCAAGCTCATCAATGCTCTCGGCGGCTTGGGAGCCCTCGGTTTGATTGGATCTGCAGTCCTCTTCTTTACCGACATCAACAACTTCGCTTACTCTTGGCTGTTTGCGTTTTTCTTCTGTTTCACATTCGTGTGTGGTGGATGTTTCTGGATTCTTCTCCACAACGCCTCGAATTCAGGCTGGGGGGTTTCTCTTCGTCGTCTTTGGGAGCAGTTGGCGAATATGGCGCTGCCTTTGGCGATCTTGGGGCTTCCTCTTCTGATTCCAGCTGTGCAGCAGCCACTCTACGAGTGGATGGGCCACCATCGGGAAGCGGCTCATCACGTTGGTGAGCAGATTCATTCAGTCAAAGAGGCTCTTCATCATGCGTCCGAGTCCAATGCACACCTGCATATTTTGGTCCAGAAGTATGGTTACTTGAATATCGGAGCATGGACCTTTCGCTTTGTATTTTACTTCTTCGTGTTGTGGCACATTGCCCGTACCCTTCGCTCTAAGTCCGTAAAGCAGGACATGGATGGAGACATCAAACATACCATTTCAGCGCGTGCCTTTTGCTGCCGTTGGATGCTGTTCTATGCCTTGACTGTAACCTTTGCTGCTGTCGATTGGTTGATGACGCTAGACTATTCGTGGTTCTCGACCATGTGGGGTGTCTATATCTTTGCAGGCTGTGCCTGGGCCTCCATGGCGCTGACCATTTTACTGGTAACATGGCTTCGTGGATTGGGTTATTTGAATAAGGTGGTCTCCGAAGAGCATTACCACCTCATGGGTAAGCTGTTGTTCGCCTTCACCGTCTTTTGGGCTTACATCGCATTCAGCCAGTATTTCCTCATTTGGTATGCAAATATCACCGAGGAAACGCGCTTCTACCTCACTCGCAACACGGAAGGCTGGCGCATGGTTTCAATCTTCATTGTGATTGGCCATTTCATTGGGCCATTCGTTCTCCTTCTTTCGCAGCCGCGTAAAAAGAACCCGGTTATCATTAGTGCTGTGTGTTTGTGGATTCTTTTTATGCATGTCGTGGACATCTACTGGAATGTTATTCCTGAGCGTGGGCCATCCCTTGGCCTCGGAGTTCTCTCTCCTGGAGCTTGGATTGGTGATGTCGTCGCACTTTGCGCAATTGTCGGCACCACGGGTTTCATTTTCCTCCGCAGTCTCGCCAACTACAGCCTATATCCTTGCCGCGACCCGCGTCTCCTAGAATCCGTCAACGTTGCTAACTGATTTTTCTCATGTCTTCTTCTGCTAATAAAAACCAGCCTGGGGCCACGTTCTTGTGGGTTCTGGGGGCTTTTGCCAGCTTTGCTGTTCTCTTTTTGGTGATCCAGACACTGGGAGTTAAGAAGGTTGAGGCTGATCCTCGCGCGCCAGAGCGTCTCGCTAACAAGGAAGAGATTCAGAAATCTCAAAAGGAATTGGTTGCTAAGATGGGCTTGGATCAAGCATCCGCAAAAGAAGCTGTTTTTGCTAAAACCTTGGAAATGATCACGACGCGTAAAGTTGGCCCAAGCACCCAGGTGGTTCCAGGTTCCCCGACACAACTCAAGCAAGCATCCGCTCCAGCTGCGCAACCTGCAGTGGCTCCTGCGGCACCAGCCACCAAATAAGGCAGAATTTTATCCGATGCAGACGAATCCCTCATCCGCAGGCACTGACCTTCAAGCTGACAATCTACGCCGCGCGGAGATTGACAAATCAGTGAAAGGCCCTGTCCTGTTTTTGTTCCTTAACGGTGCTTTTTGGCTCATGGCCTCCACGATCCTCGGAGTTCTGGCTGCCATTAAGATGTTTGCCCCCTCTTTTTTGGGCGATTGCCCGGTTCTTCAGTATGGACGCCTTCAGCCTACCCATCTGAATGCTTTGGTTTATGGCTGGGGAGTTCAAGCAGGCCTGGGGGTGATGCTTTGGATCATGGCTCGTCGTTCGGGACAAGTTCTGAAGAGTGGTAGAAGCATTCTCTACACTGCTGGCGTTTTTTGGAACATTTCCATCACCTTGGGTCTGGTCAGTATTCTTGCTGGCGGCAGTACTTCGATGGAGTGGCTCGAAATGCCGAAGTGGGTTTGGCCAATCATGCTGATCTCATTCCTTGCTTTCGCTTGGCCAATGGCCTCGATGTTTGGACGTGCCTTCCGTCCTGAAGGGTTCATGGTCAGCACTTGGTATATCCTCGGAGCATGCTTTTGGTTCCCTTGGGTTTTCGTTACTGCCAACGTCGCGCTTCACTGCTTGCCAGGTCT
>CANHTV010000018.1 GCA_947463285.1 Verrucomicrobiaceae bacterium
CCCAGCATCGGTGCCACCGCGCCAACGTCGCCAAGGTAGGCGATGCGTGCCAGCAGCAAGCTGGACTGGCGATTTCCCTCAGCCTCGGTCACTTCCTTCACTTCCTCAAAGCTAGCCGTCGGATTCCGCGTCGCAAAATCCAAGGTCTTGGCTGTGACGCGGGCGATACACTCATTACGGCGGTTACAAACGGCCAGCAAACCCAAGTAATCCTGCTTACGGATCAAGGCATCCGCGCTGTTCATGAAGGCATCACTCACTACCGTGCCCTGACGAACCGTGAACGTGAACAGCACAATCAAGAAGGCAGTTATCATGGAAAGAATGATCAGCGGGTAGGCCATGATGCCAGTTCGCTTGATGAAGCCATCAATCGTCAAAGCGTCCGCAAAGGCGCTGTCGCCCGCAGAGGTTTGGACCGCGACTTCTGCGGCGACTTGGGATACTACTTGAGCGTTGACCACCGATGTCATCCCGAGGAAAATCACGGCCAGCAGGGCTAAGGCAAAAATAAATGGACGTTGCATGAGGTTTGGATAGTAGGCTTTGATTCAAAACCTGACAAGGCTGGCATTTGCCCTAGGGCAATCCCCCGCCACCTTTTGAATCTTTCATGCCACCTTCACTTATCACTGCCGAAGCCGTTATCACCCTGCTAACAGAGCAGGAAATCCTGCCCGAGGCTGAAAAAATAGAGGCCGAGAGCGATCTATTCGCCCTCGGTCTTGATTCATTAGCAACCATGCAATTGTTACTTCATTTGGAGAAACAGTTTTTGATTTCGATTCCGCACGGACAGATCAACCAGCAGAATCTCTCAACGCCAGCACATTTGGCAGTATGGGTGCAGCAGTTGCTTGCCTGACACCACTCAGAGCAATTCAAAAATCACCATCTGCTGAGCTACTCATCTTCTTCCGCATCATGTAGCCGACGAAACTAATGAGAAGCAGAATTCCCAGGAAAATAAAGAGGGCAACCAAACGGCTGACGCCAAGCACTTCGGAAATAGTGGTCACACAAATGTCATAAATAACGATCTGGATAAACCAACGAACTATACCACCGAAGCCACCGCGAGCTGCTAGAACAGGAAGAAGAGATGAATGATTCATAGAATTTGAACCAGAGCGATTTCTGACACCCTCATCAAGCTCTAAAATGATAGTCATGAGAATTGTTTGATCCAAGCCAGCTTTGCAGGCACAGACAAGGTTCACCCTCGCCAGATTGACCTCTTTGATCTCCTACCCGCCTGACCTCCCCATCACCGCCCGCCGTGAGGATATCCTCACCGCCATTCGTGGCCATCAGGTGGTGATTTTGGCTGGCGAAACAGGCTCAGGCAAGACCACCCAGCTTCCCAAAATGTGCCTGGAAGTCGTGGGTGATAAACGTGGCCAAATCGGCTGCACCCAGCCGCGGCGTGTAGCCGCAATGAGCGTTTCACGCCGTGTCGCGGAGGAGCTGAATGTGCGCTGGGGTGGGATGGTGGGCTGCAAAATGCGCTTCAGCGATGACACCAGCCGGGAGACGAAGGTGAAATTCATGACGGATGGCATCCTGTTGGCTGAGATCCAGAGTGATCCGATGCTGCGTGCTTACTCGATGCTGATTCTCGATGAAGCCCATGAGCGCTCGCTAAACATCGACTTCCTGCTCGGTTATCTTAAGACACTGCTGCCCAAGCGTCCCGATCTGAAAGTGGTGGTCACCTCCGCTACCATCGACACCGAGGCCTTCAGCGCTCACTTCGGCAGTGCCCCGATCATCGAAGTCTCCGGCAGGCTTTTCCCCGTGGACATTCGCTATCAGCCCGTGGGTGAAAGCGACGAAGACCCCTCCCATCTCGATGCCGCCGTCAATGCCGTAGAAGACGTGCTGATCGAGACCGATAACGGTGATGTGCTCGTCTTCATGCCGACCGAGCGCGACATCCGCGACACGCGCGACATTCTGGACGGTCGTCTGGGAACAGGAATCGAGGTGCTGGCTCTATTTGGCCGCATGGCCTCGCATGAGCAGCAGCGCGTCTTTTCGCCTGGGGCAAAAAGACGCGTCATCATTGCGACCAACGTCGCTGAGACCTCCATCACGCTTCCTCGCATCCGCTACGTAGTCGATACCGGCCTCGCACGCATGAGCCGATATAATCCGCGCACTCGCACCAAACGCCTGCCCGTGGAGGACATCTCTCAGAGCAGCGCCAATCAGCGTGCCGGGCGAGCCGGACGCGTGCAGGACGGCGTCTGTATCCGGCTTTATTCGGAGGAGGATTATCTCAAGCGTCCACGCTTCACCCAACCTGAAATTCAGCGTGCTAATCTCGCAGAAGTCATCCTGCGAATGAAAGCCTTCCGGCTGGGCGAGATCGAAGACTTTCCCTTCATCAATCCCCCTGTCAGCGCAGCCATTCGTGCAGGCTATGATCTGCTTCATGAGCTGGGAGCGCTCAGCGAGACCCAGGAAATGACCGCCTGCGGACACGAACTGGCCGCCCTTCCCCTCGATCCCACCCTGGGCCGCATGTTGCTCCAAGCGCGTGAAGAAGGCTGCCTGGAAGACATGCTCATCCTAGCCGCAGGCCTCAGTGTGCCAGATCCTCGTGAGCGCCCGGAAGAGAAAAAAGAACTCGCCAACGCCGCCCATAAAGCCTTTGCCGCGCCGGACTCTGACTTCATGACGCTGCTGAAGATCTGGAAAGCCGTCCCGGATCAGGAGCGCAGTGGCAAGAACGCCCTGCGACGCTTTTGCCGAACCCACTTTCTCTCATTCACCCGCATGTCAGAGTGGCGGGATGTCTGGATGCAGCTGCGTGACACCTTTCGCGAGCCTGCAAAATCCCTGCCACCGGAGCAGGCTGAAACGGCCCTGCATCGTTGCATTCTCGCCGGCCATCTGGGCCACATCGCCCTGCGTCAGGAGCGGAATCAATACAAGGCACCCGGTAATCGCGAGGTCATGATCTTTCCAGGCTCCAACTTGTACGAGCGCCGCGAAAAGAATGCCAAACCCGGCCAGGAAAAAACCAAACAGCCGCTCTGGATCGTCGCAGGAGAGATCGTTCAGACCTCCCAACTCTTCGCCCGCACCGTTGCCCGCATTGATCCACAATGGGCCGCAGAACTCGGCGCACATCTGCTGGAGCGCCGCTACAGCGAGCCCCACTGGAGCGCCAAGGCCGGACGCGTCCTCGTCACGGAGCGCCTTCTGCTGCATGGCTTGGAGGTCAAACGCCAGCCGATCGACTTTGGCAAAATCGACCCCGTCGCAGCGACGCAGATCTTCATCCGCGGAGCGCTGCTTGAGGGCACCACGCTCATCCCCCATCGCTTTTTTGGGTATAACCAAAAACTTAGAGACCGACTCGAAGCCGCCCTCACCCGCGTGCGCAGCAGTCGCGTCTATGCCATCGAGGAACATCTTTTTGAATTCTACCGCGCCCGTATTCATAACGTCTCCTCCATTCATGATCTTAACAAGCTCGTGCATGAACGCATTCGCTCAGAGCCCGATTTCCTCTGCGTGGAAGAAGACGACCTGACGGGAGGCGATGACCTTTCCAGTGATCTCGAACAGTTTCCCGATCAAGCAGCCGTAGGCAACAGCGTCCTGCCGATCAGCTATGCCTACAAACCCGGGCAGGAAGATGACGGCGTCACCGTGCAGGTTCCCCTGCCCCTCGCCGCACAGCTGACCAGTGGTCAGCTGCAATGGATGGTGCCGGGCCTACGTGAGGAACTCATCGCCACCCTGCTGCGCGCTTTACCAAAACCGATGCGTCGCAGTCTCATGCCCATCGAGGCCACGGCCAAAAAAATCGCCAGCGAATTTAATCCTGGGCGCACGGACTTCCTCGAAGCACTCGCCAAGCACCTGAAACAGGTTCACCAAGTGCCCGTCAGTGCCAGTGACTGGCCGCCAAACAGCGTGCCCATGCACCTCCAGCCACGCATCGAAGTGCTCGCGCAGGGAAACAAATCCGTCATCGCCAGCCGAGATCTCGAAAGCATTCGCGCCACCGTCCAAAAGCAGGAGCGCAAATCAGATGCCTGGGAACGCCTCGTGCCGCGCTTTGAAAAATACGCCCTGCCCGGCTGGACCTTTGGCGACCTGCCCGAAACTGTCCCCGTTGAAGAAATCAACGGCGTGCCTGTGGTTGGCTATCCCGGACTGATCGTTCGTGATGGCGAGGTGGATCTACGGCTTTTCCGCAAAGCTGAGGAAGCACTGGCCGCCTCACCCAAAGCCGTGCGTCAGCTCGCCGAATGGGCCTTGGGAAAAGACATCGCCTGGCTGCAAAAAGAACTGCGCACTTTCGACATTGCCGCCCGTCCAGCATCCGTTCCACGTTCACTAGGCTTGCAGGATTTAGGTCAGCTGGCCGCAGCCAAAACGGCGACAGCAACAACGAGTAATCAGCCCGTTTCCGCACAGGCTCAGGAGCACATCCTGGCCCACGCCTTGAAGCTGGAGCCCGTGCTGCCAATGAACGAAAAGCGTTTCCAAAAACTCTGCGACAGCGCCCGCCGTGATCTGCCACTGCTAGTCCAACGTGTTCGCGATCTTTTGCGTCAATGCGATGACTGGCGGCAGAAGATCCTGGCCTATCCGAAACGCTACGCAGGTTTGGAGCAGGACTTGATGCGCCTGCTGCCCATGAATGTGCTCGTTGTCACCCCGCACGCCCAGCTTCAGCACCTGCCGCGCTATTTAAAAGCCATCTACGTCCGGGCCGAACGCGCGGCCAACAACCCCGCCAAAGATCTTGAAAAGGCCCGGCTCATTCAAGACTTCCAAGGCTGGGAAAACGAAGTGCGCCCCAGCAATTATGAAGCCTTCCGTTGGCTGTTTGAGGAATACCGCGTCTCCACCTTCGCCCAAGAACTCGGCACCGCCCAACCCACCAGCATCAAGCGACTGGAATCGCTTCTGGCTTAGAACGGCCACCCAAAAAAAGGGATCGAAGGCGGTTTGAGCCGCACCCTCCATCTTTTTCGAGTCACAAGCATTCAAAGTTCTTGCAGAATCAGCAGTCCGCCCCACTATCCGCGCTCACACATTGCACGGATAGCTCAGTGGTAGAGCGGCTCGTTTACACCGTGACTAGGGTGATTTCCCCCAATTTGCCCCACCTGTTCTCACTTGATCTTACCTACGTACAGGCGCAAACGCAAAGACTCCCAAAGGATCTCAATTTGCCCCATTTTGCACCCCCGAGTATACAAAACAGTATCAGCAGACAGGGCATCATGAAATAGGTAGGTCGCACTCTCCATTGAGGCGCGAGGGCTCGCCCTCTTTGTGCCAGCCCATCATAAAAAACTAATCGCAAACAGGGACAGAACTTTTCAGCGTCAACCCCGACTGGATTTCCTGCACTCGAAAGAATCCCAACTCAGGAATCCATCTTCTCTTCCTGATACCAACGGCTGCGCCAGAGCTCATCTTGAGAGGGTTCCTTCATGAAGAAAATGACACGATCATCATGGCTGAACAGTATATCAGCATCTTTTGTGATTCCCAGCTTTTCAGCTAGTGCACTATCACGCTTAATGTCAGCCACAGTAAGCTGGGTTTTTGTGCCACTTGCAGGTCGGAGCTTTTGATTAACGGCAGCCTGGAGGCCCGGCAATATGGCTATTAGAAACTCCAACTCCTTTTTGATTTTGAGTGTGCATTCCTTCAAGCATCCTGCTGAAGCAGCTGCCTGGAGGACGGTTTTCAACGGGGTTAAAAGCTGCTCAATACTATCATTGGAAATATTTATTCCAGGTCGATGCTGGAAGTCCTGATACGAATTCGCTGAGTAAATCCGCCCCAGCCAATCAAGCGCTTCTTCCCCCCGCTCGATGCTGCTAGCTTTAGCCCCTGTAATAACTGCGATCTGCCATGCAAAATCAGGGCTAGCAGTCCTTCGCCCCGATTCAACGCTAGCGATTTGACTTGGGGAGAAGTGCACTAGATCTGCAAAGTCACCCTGCTTTAAACTCATTGCTCGCCTTATTGCCTTGAGCGCAAGATTTGGTCGATCTGAGGGGCGCTCGCTACTCCGGTGGATCTGTTCTGACATGAACTACATATAATCTCAAGGAGGCACATTTCAAGTAACACTTACTTGTATTATTTGATTGCTGTTCTTCAGCAAATATTTCGACTGGTGTTTCCTCGCCACCCTATGAGTGAGCGTATTTTGCCACCTTGAATGCTGTGACTGCACCATTTTCTGATTATGCCGCCTCTGCTCGAACAAATAACGGAGCACTTGTCAAAAAATAATCACTTGTCATTTGACAAGTGATTGCACATGTCGTATTTGAGACAATCCAGCATGCAGACACGCCCTAGATTGACCTACAAGATCGCCGAAGCAGCCCAGCTGTTAGGCGTCTCCCAGATTACCATTCGCCGAGCAATAGCTCGCGGACTCATCAAGCCCATTCGAGCCTTCCGGACACCGCTCATCAGCGCCGTGGAACTCGAACGCTTCGTCGCCTCATCTGGTCAGCCGTCTTCCCTCCAAAGCCGCAGACCATGACCCACCTCACTCCACCCGCCATGCAAGTTTCAACCTACGCCCCCGACAGTTTCACGATGGGCGGTTCCGCAACCGCAGACACCCATCCCTTAGCTGATCAGCTCATGAGCCACTTTCGTTCTGTGCAGCACAGTGATTTACGTGCTTTCGCCCCTAACCCCCTTTTGACCGAGTGAGCAAGAAGCTCCAGATCCTTGGTCATTTTGCAGCGGTAAATCCGCTGAGTGTTTTTTTATTTACCGCGTGCTCCTCGATGGAGCCCCGGTTGTTTTATAATACGTCTATGCCGATGATGGCACAGCCTGTGATGCGGAGGCTGGCCACTAAAGGCCGCCAAGGCACTTTTAACAGAACGGAGCTCTTCCGCGTAACGCGGCAGGTTCGGTTCGTGTCAATGCCCTCAAGGGCCATATATTTAGCCTCCCACGGATGTGTGAGGTTTAGAGTTAACGATACGAATCCTGAAACCTGGAGGAGCTACGTGAGGCGCACGGCTTAAGCCGACGCATACCCACATTCCCCACCAGCGTCCATGCAGCTCAAAGTTGCGCGGGCAAGGGATTCAACACGCCTGCACTAAAACGTCGCCGTTCGCGATGACGTGCCTTGGCCCCCCTATTCATTATGAATATTACAGACCACAACAAACAAACCCGTAACGCCGCCGGGGAAAAAGCGGCTATCAGCGAGAACCCCTCTCAACAAGGAGGGCTATCGTTAGCATTCATATACTTCGACATGAACAAACTGGGGCTCTCCTTGCAGAACCTTAGGGATTGTCTGTCGGACTGGTTGGAGCGCTACGTGCGTCTTCACCTAACAACTCAAAGCGGCAATGCCGTCTTGGTGTTCCGGGCACCCCAACCCTACCACGATTATCAACGTCTGGCCAGTCACGGACAGACCGAGGCGATCGTCTTGATGGGGGGAGCCACGATTTGGGGGGACCATCTCTACAAACACCTTCTTCAACTGGACTTGCAGCTGCAGGAGCTGCCCGTGGTGACGGAGACTGAAGAGAAGCGCCTGCTCAAGTTGGTGACCATCATGGCGCAGGCAGTAGGCCTTCAGGTTGCCGTAAAAAGTAAAATCCTCGGCGAACAAACCGCCAAATTCGCCCAAGCAGAAACTCAGACCAAAACTCACGCTCTATGAATCCTCAAGAAAATAAAATCATCGCCCTCCCGGGCATCAACTCCGTAACGGTTCAACTCGCGGGCCTCCAGCACGTTGATGCCGCCACAGCCTTGCAGCTCACTGGCATTAAAGAGCCAGGACTGCTTATCCCCTATCGGACTATCGATGGCCTACAGGTCATGGATGGCTCTGAACCGTTCTACCGCCTGCGCCTCGATCACCCCCGAGGCGGCCAGAAATACCACCAGCGTGCCGGCTCCAGCCCTCACGCCTACATCCCTCCCCACAATATGACCAGCGACCGGTTCGAGGAGATTATACTGATTGAGGGGGAAAAAAAGGCCTTGGCGCTCAGCGATGCAGGTAAAACCGCTTTTGGTATTTCAGGCTTTTACGGTGCAGCAACCCGCACCGATGATGGCCGATGGGTTCCGGTCCCGGAGTTAGAAGAAATTCGACGGATTTGCTCTCCGGAGACGATCTACTTCGCAGGCGACCAAGACACGCTCTTCAACGGCCAGTTTTACGACGCAGCCATCAAGCTCCGGGAAGCCTTCCCGGACGCGAGGCTCTACTGCCTTCAGGTCCCAGCCAATGCCCCTGGCAAAGGTTTTGACGACTGTCGCGCTGTGATGGAGCCCAAATCGTTCGCAGCCATGCTACAGCAGGCCGAGGCAAAGGCTTTGAGAGTTGAGGTCACGGACAAAACTTCCGTGGGCTCTTTGGCGCTTAAGTCCCTCCGGGAGGAGAGGTCGGAAATGATCGCGGGCTTCAAAAAAGCCAGCCCAGAGCAACAAACCGCTCTGAGAGACAACCTCCTCAAGCTGACGGTCAGCCTCAGGATGTTCAAGTGCGACCTCGATGCCGAAGAAGTGATCAAGCTTGCTGAAGCAGAATGTGGTTACGGCCGCCGTGCTTTCAACGCAGAGGTAAAAAATCGGCTTCAGGCGGCACAGCGTGAGGCGCGAAGGGATCTCGGAACGGGCAATTCCACATCGATCATCAAAACGGAGCATCAGGGTGTCTGGGCGGCACAAGCCGCCGAGGTGCTTGGCCAGATGCTCTACTGGCACGGGAGGAAATTCGCGGATGTGATCAACGGTAACATCGTTCACTTCGATGCATCCACGATCGCAACCTACCTGGACAATCCCGATCGCTGCCAGTTTTTCCGACTGAATCGTGAAGGACTCCAGGAGCCCGTAGCGCTGACGGCCAATGATGCGGAGTACATCGAATCCGTGCCCACTCACCGGCCGGAATTGATTCGCCCCATTGAGATAGTCGCGACTACGCCAGTTCTGATTTGGCGGCCCCCTGGCTACGAGCTGATCACCGGATATGACCGAGAATCCCGTGTTTACTGCAGTGGCAGCCTCCCGGCTTTACCGAGTGTGGAGGAGGCCAAAGCCAGACTGCTGAAGCTCATCGGCGATTTCAATTTCAGCAATGACTACGAGAAGGCACGCTGCCTCGCCTTATTGCTGACTCCTGCAGTCGTGCGTTCCGGTGCTTTGGGCCAAGGTCGGTGTCCCTTTTTTTATGTGTCCAAAGACCAGAAAGGCGCGGGCGGTGGCTACATCGTCAAGCTGGTGGCTGCCGTTTATGGGATGCGTCCCGGCGCGGTCGTTCCTCAGGAAAAAAATCCAGAAAAATCCAAGGAAGGTGTGTCGCTATATCTGGCGAAGGGAAACCACCTCGTCTACCTCGACAACGTGCGAGGAGACGTCCTCAAGCAGATGGCCTACCTGGAGTCGCTGCTGACCGAGCCACACTTCGAAGCTAGGGCACCCTACATGCAGGCTCTGGTGGATGTTCGGCGCGAAGTCTTTGCGTGCACCTCCAACGGTGCCGTCATGTCCGAGGATTTGGCAGACCGAACACTTGAAATCCGCATCATCCGTCAGCCGCAAGGCTACGTCTTTCATGACTGGCCAGAGGGTGACCTGCTGGCCCACGTCGAGGCGAACCGAGCCGAAATCCTTGCTGCCATCTACGCGCTGGTTCAGTGCTATGACGAAGCCGCCAGAAAGAAAGGCATCCCAAAGCGAAGCTTCCGTTTCCGCGAATGGGAACAGGCCTTGAGCTGGCTCATCCATGAGCATTTCCCTGAACTGCCAGGTCTGCTGGAACCCGACTACTGCGACAGGAAAAAGGTCGAATTGACCGACCCAAACTACGGCACTCTGCTCGACATCCTGCGGGTGGCAGCGTCCGTGAATCCCGGAACCCCAACTCCGACGATCCAGTTGGTCGAACTCGCGCAGGAACGCAAAATCCCGCTCAAGGGCGTTAACCCGGTGATGGAACTTGGTAAGCTGATGAAACGATATTTCCCTCACAACGGCCAGTACGAATTCGCCGGGCGATTCAAGATCGTGCGAAGCGAGCGGCCAACGGTAACCAGCAACGGAAACCCAGTAAATTTCTACACTGTCACGTTTTTGAGCCCACCGGAGAGTTCCGGGAGTTCAACGACCGAGACAGGACCTACCACGACTACGAGCACTGCTGGACCGCCCCAAGATTCAGCCAGCTTCACGACGGGAGGTATGGGGGGACAAAAGCTAGTGATCAGCGTCGGCAGCATAGAGCCACAGCTCTCTACGCTGATAGGAAGCAATCAGCTTACTCCGCAAATGCCCACAACGCCGTTCAATGCCGCACAACCTTCGTCATCAAAGGTGTCTACTCCAGATTTGCATCAGAGGTCGGGACCACCACCCTTACCTCCGAGATCGGCACCAAGGACACCGGAGGCTCCTAATGGCTGGTCCATGCAATCGGCGACACCGATAGCCGAGCCGGTGCGCAGACCTCCACCACTACCACCACAACAAGCGTAACGAAGCACAACTGGGCTGGTCGAAAGGCCAGCCCAGTTTTCTTTTCACGTGCGTCCGTGTGTGCGCCCACTGATCGCCGATCCCGAAAACCTTTTACCGTCATTTCCGGCTGTTTAAATTTATCGTGCGTCCGTGCGTGCCCCCTATGTTTTGATCGGTCAGGAAAAAATATTTTCCGATCCTGTGCTTTACCTCAGCCTGCATGGATCGCGTGTGGATTTACAAATCCCGACGCGAAGAATGCAATTTGAGTGCTCCTCAGGAGGTTAGGACCCCTAAATAATTCAAAAGAAGAAATATTTTCCTGGAGGTAGCAAAAGAGTAGCCCCACGTACGGACGTACGATAATTTCAATGAGGATCGGAAAAGAAGGGTGAATTTGGTCTTTATCCCCGGTTTTGTTGTCAAAACTACAGAGGCCGGTGATTGACTGTGATTGAACCGGTGAATCCCATGCAGGTTCTTTCCTGGTTTGCTTTGAACAGGGCATTTCCGGCTGAGTATGGCGACAACGGAGGATGCTGTGCGAGTCCGGACATTGGATATTTTGAGATAATATCACAGAAGGAGAATCAGCACAGTCTGACTCAGGGAACAGCCCGTGGAAGACAGAAAAAGATGGGTAATACCCAACGGATTTTCAAATAGTAGGCTCGGGCGATGCGTTCTCTGGACTGATGTGGTTTGTAACTTTAGATAGACTGAACCGAGCTCACCGGCATGTGTTGGGTGAACTGGGGGATCTTGGCCTGTGGAGCGATGCCATGGCCCAGGTGCAGGTTTGGCTACGTCCCTTTGCGACAAACTGCTTCGGTTGGCAGGATTACGGTTCCACCGGTGATATCCACATCCCGGCGGTGGCAGGTCCTCGTGTTCTTGCCAAATTCGGCTTTAATGAGGGCTGCTCACTCCGTCAGCTTCTCCGACATGAATGGGCGCATGCTTTGGCGCATCATCATCAAGATCTCGTAATCAATCGAGAGTTTAAGCTGGCCTTTGATGGCTCGCACGATCACGGCGAGCCTGTTCGTGAATACTGCCCTACCCGGCACATCAGCCCCTATGCCGCTACCCAGCCCATGGAAGACTTCGCGGAGAATTTCATGCACTTTGTGAAGCACCGGGGTGACCTTCCTGCTAAATGGCAAACCCGGCATATTGAAAAGCGGTGGGAGTTTCTCTGCCGATTAAGAAGTTCCATTCGAGCATAATTCACAGAATCTTCAAAAACAGGACACTCGCATTACCAGACAGGATAAAACTTCAGGGTTATGTAGGAGTGAATCTTTGGGGTATAGAAGAGAGCTTCCTGAAAAGCATTTTCCATGAACTGTTTACCCCGGATTAAACCACGAAGGAACAATCACAGATATCGAGCATGAAGGGTCAACAGATCGATGGTTACAAGCTGGTGCGTCAGATCGGAGCCGGTGGCTTTGGAGAAGTTTGGCTGTGTGAATCAATGGCCATGCCGGGAATATGGAAGGCTTTCAAGTGGATCCCAGCCAGCCATTCCGACAGACTCAAACGCGAACTTGCGGCCTTGGTTAAATTCCAGAGATCGCTGCAGAAAAGAAGCTCTGCCAATCTGATGCGTATTGAGCATGTAAACAGAAAAGCCGACGGCTTGTTTTATGTGATGCCCCTTGCCGACGGGTTAGTAGACGTTCCGCCTTACGCTCCCTCTTGGCAACCAGCTAGCTTGTCCAACCTGATTCAGAGAAAAAAGCATTCGGACCAGTGGTTCTCGTCTAAGGAGATCGTTGCAATGATGGTCGGGGTGCTTAGCGGCCTTCAATATCTATCCGATCTTGGATTGGTCCATCGCGATCTAAAGCCCGAGAACATACTCTTTCTTGATGGGACGCCGGTGATCGCTGACATCAGCCTAGTTGGACAAGACAGCGAGCAGCAAACACACCGTGGCACACCCGGTTTTATTGCACCCAGTTGGTACCTTGAGGGTGGGGGCCACCCTGATCAATATGCAGCTGGCGTCACTTTGTTCGTGTTAATGACAGGCAACTCACCTGACAAGATGGGGAGATCTTCTTTTCGGTGGCCACCACGAGGAGAAGAATCATTAACGAGAGAGGAGCGTGTGGAGTGGCTTAAATTGCACCAAATTGTATATCGAGCGACGCATGAAACGCCATCAGAGAGGTTTCGAGACTTCTCCGCCATGCGTTCTTTGTTAACTGCTTCGGAATTGAAGCCGCGCAAAAGGCACTCTTACACGCTATTGGCGGTTACTCTGGCTGGGCTCGCATCTGCAGGGTTAGTAGTGGCTATCAAGGACCACCACGGAGACAATAGGGAGGGGGATAGTCTTTCCTCTGTCGAAATCTCGCCTTTTGAGGAGTCTTTTCAGAAAGGCCTGTCTGCTTGTGCAGACAAAGGGGAGCCTGTTGATCTGGGTTTGGCAGCACAATTGTTTACAGCTGGCGCGAAGCAAGGGCACGCAAAGTCTCAGAATATGGTTGGATTTCTCCACATCGCTCGAAACGACGCATTTAACCCAGAAAGAGCCTTCCCTTGGTTTCAAAAAGCTGCTGATCAAGGAGATGCAGTTGGTCAGTTTAATCTCGGTTGCTGCTACTACTGGGGAGTTGGTGTTACAAGGGATGACACCACTGCTGCGCAGTGGTTTCGACGCTCGGCTCAGCAGGGATTTCCGGCTGCACAAGCAGCGCTAGGATTTGCTCTCTATTCTGCGCCCCCCCCCAACTCAGACCTTTCGGAGGCTATAAAGTTGTTGAAACAAGCCGCAGACGCGGGGCGCGTGGAGGCAATGCAGGTGCTTGCAATTGCACTCGCGACAGGAGACGGAGCCCCCCAAGATGAGACGGAAGCTAGAAAATGGCGTGAGAAGGTTAAGATCTCAAAATACGATCCCGCTAGCAGCCATATGGCAGTTTGGACTGATCAAGAAGGAACGACTTCGTGGCGGGGAGCAAATTATGTCCTGGCAGGACGCCTGAATGGAAATACTCAATCTCAGCAGTTATATGAATTTGATGGCGTTAAGGTTACTCGAACTGAGAGCAGTTCTGGACCTTCTTTTTATATCATCTCAGAAAACAAGGAATTGACACAGCAACGCATCATCGACGCCATCGAAGCAAACAAAGAAGGCGCGAGAGCCAGAAACAGAGAAGCGGAGCTATGGATTGGCAAAGCTTACTTGGGAGGACGATTTTTACCGGAATCCAAAAAAGAGGCGCTGCCGTGGCTCAGAAGAGCGGCCGAACAGGGCAGTCAGGAGGCTTTGAAACTCATTATGGATGTCGTGAAAAGACCATGAATAAAACAATCCAAGCCATCCTTTGGAGAGATTGCAGAATCATTGACGAATAGTTGGAAGAAAGATATCTACAACCTGCACGGAAAACCAGAAAAAACCTCAACGCTATTTTTTCTGTGAGAGATGCTACGCCTTGCTGCGAATATCAGCGGTGATCCTTAGTTTCGCCACATGCCAAGCAATGCAGGTGCAGTCGTCATTCAACGTCTCCAGTGGCTTTCTCAGCAAGCCACGGGTTAACGCATCTTTCCCTGCGTAATATTATGGACGCCAAGTTGCCGGACACACCTCCCACGCTTCTATCCGCACTTAGAAACCCTGACGGTGGATTGAGTTGGCAAGCATCATGGGAAAAGTTTTTGGAGATTTATCATGTTCCTCTCCGAACCATGTGTGCAAACAGCTATCGCTATCACACAGGGGGGGCTGAACCACCCGGTGAGGTAGTGGAGGATGCCGTAGCAGCGGTGGTAGCGGATTTTTGCACCAAAGCACAACACAGGTATGACCCTGCGAAAGGAAAACTTCGAGGGTTTTTCAAGGCAATGTGCAATGCACGTATTGTGGACTACCTGCGAAAAGAGAAACGGATGGTCACAAATTCCGATTGGAAGGAATTAGCAGAAAACCAGATGGAGGCAACGCCGCCGGATTTTTTTGGGGGTGAAAATGAATCTTACCGAATCGCACTCCTGCAGTCGATGCTTGAGGATCTCCGTGCACGAATTTCTCCAAGGCAATACACGATTTTCGAAATGGTCAAACTCAAGAACCTCCCTCCGGATCAAGTGGCCGCCGAACTGGGGGTCAAAAGAGGGGTGATTGACAACACCATTTACCGCGTAATGAATGTCTTGCGAGATTTGGCCTCCCGCGACGAATATAAGGCTGAATGGGAAACCTAGACGAACATTCTTCATCTCAGGTCACGACCTCTTCAGAGGCCGGTAAAATTGCATATCCTGACTTGAGTGAAGAATTTGTGAAGCTGTTGCCACTGACAGCGGAAGAGAGTGAATCCCTGGAAGAGCTTCAAAGAATTAAGGAAAAGGTCCGCCTGTTGTTGGAAGAGGAGCGAAAGAAAGGGCGGCTATGATTCTGCCTTGCGGCGGTTACGTTCCCATACTCGTGTGATTGCACCTGTAACCGCTTTGATCAGCCCTCCTTTGCAATCAATATCAAGCCAAGCAAACTGACCATTGGGATTGATTTCCAAAAACCAGAGTTCGCCATCCACTTTCAAGAAATCAAGACGGGCAAAACTGTAACCAGTCCGAGACATGAGAGCTGAAACTGAATCAGCTTCTCTTTTGTTTAAAACAACAGGGTGCCATTCCACATCAGAGGCTCGGACATCATCTCCGGCGAATGCCGATCGGTCTGCTTGGTAAGCAAATATTTCCCCATCAACCCACGCCACAGTTACATCGTGAGTCGCGTTTTGCATCTTGGATTGCAAAAACCAAGGAAAGTCGGGTGATAGTCTAGCAGGATCGACTTCCTGAACCGCAACTAAACCACCATTGATGTTTGAGCCACTAAAAGTCTTAGCCACGACTTTATCAGAAATGCCATTTTTGGCGTCACCGACAACCACCCACCAGTTTGGGACTTTGAAGTAATCACTGGCCACTCTCATTTGACGGATTTTTTGCCAGCTCCCGGATGGTGCAGGATGAACAAGAGCCAACTTGCCTTGTTCATGCGCCAGATCTCGTATTCCGAGCCAGATTGATTCAATTTCGGCCCTTCTCCAACTCTCCTCGTTACCCCCTTGTGGTATTGTGACACTGCAAGGATTGAAAAAAAGTTTTCTCAGATAAACAGCGTGAACTACCTCCTCTTGTGCTACCCTACCTTCTGGATCTGTGATGCGAAAGCTACTATTTGTAATATTTATGGAGTAATCACTCCATAAATCGATATTCCATCGGAATACCGGGTAAGGATTTAGTTCCTCAACTATAATGTCAGTAGTTCTATCTAGGCTATGAGATAAGATAAGAATCATGGTCTCTCTGTAGTGACTTTAGATGCATAAAAAATGAATTGAGATGCCCGGCACACGACAACTCAATTCATTTCCTCGAGAGGTTGAATTATTACTTTTATCAGTATTTAGAATCACCTCCCTGATCGGTATTGTCAAAACAACTCAAGGTTAGTCAGAGTTGGCATCATCCAAGATATATGCCCCTCCACCAGGATTTGGGCTGAAAGTTCCTCTTGAGGTGCCGACATCTTCCGGCCTGAAGGATCCATCGGCTTGTTGAACGACCGTAGTCTGATTTTTCCAGTCATAGGTCATGACTGGAGCTTCCTTCATAGAAGGAGCAATGGTAAGCATGAGGGGAGTGATGATTTCTACTATCATATCGGGTGTGGTTTGAGTTGAGGATTCAAACAGGAGCTTGAGTTTCAGAAAAGCCCTGTTTCCTCTTTTTCGGGCACCATCTGACTTTCTCTCTTAAATTATTTAAATTAAGACCGTGCCTAAATCTTATTCATGTAGATGTTCCAAATGTTCCCGGCGCTGAGGCCCTTTTAAGTCGTCTGTGATCGGTGAACCCAATCGAATATTAATCGAAGAACAGCTCCCTCTACCGTCATGAAGCCCTGATAGCTAAAATAATCCCGCGCCAGCCATGAGCCGACGGGGATTATTCGATGGTCAGCTATGCGGCCAGTCCCACGTAAGTGTCCATCAACCCGTGCAGCGCCTGAGTGCGTTTGGGCAGTTCAGACAAGTTGCCTTCCTTGAGGGACTCCGTGAACGCGTTGAACAAACTCCAGACACTTCGACCATCAAAGGCTGAATGCCGGGGTTCACGCCATTCATGAAGGATGGAAGGAATTAGACGGTTGCTACACACGCCCACATCGGTGGCACGGATAATGAGATCGTGGGCATTAGTGTCCGTAATCTCACTATCCTTATAAGCGGCAATGCGTTTGTCTTGATGATGCCATTTGGCCAGCAGCAGTCCGATGGAACGGCTGACAAGCTGAGGCAAATCTCGCAGGATGTAGCGGGTGTGTTTCCGGGCGAATTGAATCTCGCCGGAGAACGACAGGTTGTCGCACACAAAGACCTGCGCGCCGGCAACAATGCCAGCAGGAAAGGTCTTATCGTGTGAGTTCCGAATGCCAAGAACCCAAGCATAGTCAGTGCTCGCACGTGTCGTATGCACCTCCATCAACCCAAAGTAGCGCTGGCCCTCATGAGACAAAGAATGTGACTGAGTGCCAATACGCAGGCTGGTGGTTTGAAGTGCCTGTTGAACGGTGTGGATGAGCTGATGATGGGGAATCGGGCACCAAGTATCGGTCGGTGCAGGAGTGGGAATGCGCCGCACTTCCGGCAACTCAACATGAGAACCTCCGCAATGGAGCACTAAGTTGGGTTTCAGTCGTGGGCTGGTGGCAGGAGCGAGTTGGTCTAAGTCGGCGATCATGATGTTTAATGATTTGAAGATGGATGCTTTGTTAAAACAAGGCGGGCCCGGGCATCATGAGGATGCTCCAGGCCCGGGCCTTGTCAGAGGTGTTGATGTTGAGGGTCGTTAGATGCGCACGCTTTGCAGCGAGCGCAGAGTCTGGCGGACACCGTGGATTTCTTTTTCACTGGCCTTTTGCTCGCGCATGGAAGCGCGGATGGAGTCACCGATTTTTGAGAGCTGGTGAAGCGTCTCTCGGAGACCCAATTTGATGCCTTCGACCTGCACGAGGGTGGTTTCGAGGGTGGATTTGGTTTCGCTCTTGTCGATGGAGGGTGGATGGATTTGCATGGGTGGTGGTGGTGGTGTCGGGGTGGATGGTTCGACCTCGTTGCGTGGCTGAGGTGAGGAGACTGCCGTCGTGGTAGCAGATGGAGTTGGTTCTGCTTTCTGTTGTGCGGGTTCTGTGTCGTTATTGCGCACTGGCATGATGATGAGCTGCTTTCCGCCGTTATGCAGACGGATGGGAATCATCCCATTAATGAGGCTGAGGGTGTTCAAACCATAGGACAGACCTTTGATGAGGTAGTCGCGGTCAAGGAACACCGTTATATCGGGGCCAGATCCTTGAATGTCAGGCAAGGGCACACGCAGCCAGTCTTCGTGTGGAAAGTTCTTGCCCATGAGCATGAACTGTCCGCCTTTCCACTCCAGTCCGAGAGTTTGATAACGATCATCATGACAGGGCATTCGCTGGATGAGCTTGATGAGCGTTTCCAGTTTAGCCGGGTCGAATGAAATGACTGTTTTTGCATCTTTCGGATTGGGGATGGGAGCACGCCAATCAGGGTAGTTACCATCCGTGGTCTTCGTGATGAAGCGCCAGCGGCGGGAACTGAGCTGAATGTGCTGGTCGCCAAGGCGCATTTGCCATTCGCCATCTGTGCCGAATTCCTTCCACTCCAAGAACTTGTGCGTCGGGATGATGACAGATTTCTGGAGCGGTAGGGTGAACGAGTTGGCAGAATATAAATGTTTGCCGTCGGTGGCGACGATGTAGTTCGCCTTACTGTCTTTGGCATCAATGAGAGCGCCGTTAAGGATGTGGCGCGTGCTGTCCTCACTCGCACATTTCATTGCTTCCAGAATGGATTCCCGCAGACTGGATGGCAGTGGAATAGCTTCGCACTTGATGCTCGGAGGCGCTGGAAATTCATCGGGGGAGATGAACGGCAGCTTGGATTCACCCAGAGTATCACCCAGCGGGAAGCGGATCAGATTTTGATCCCCGGTGGACATCACCTCAAGACTCTCGCCTTTGCCGCAGCTTTTCACGAGTTGTGAGAGCTGGTCAAAAGGTAGGAGTAGTTTGGTTGGTGGACCTTCGGCAGGATGTTCCAGACGGACAGTGGCCCAGCGGTCAAGATCGGTGCTAGTGAGCGCGATCCAGCCATCGTGAGTGCGCTCGACTTTGATGTTATTAAGAATAGCCAGGGTAGAGCGTCCAGAGAGGACTTTGCCCAAGCCGGTGAGGGCGGATTTGAGTTCCGCGACGGGAAGTATGATGGGTTTCATGAGGTTGTTGTTTTTCTAGGGTTTGAATGAAGAAGCGCCATTGCGTGAGACGCTGTTACTTCGTGGTTGGGAGGTGACTCAGATCAGGCGGCGAGCTTCATGGACTCGGCCTTGTATTTGAGCTGTGCGGTGGTGCACTCTTGGTGGAAGATGTCGTCACGCTTGCCGAGATAAACCGGCTGGTAGATCGAGCCGGATTCCTTGAAAGCGTAAAGATACCGGCATTCCACAACTTCGCCGGGTTTGGGGATTTCGTGGTTAGGCGGAATGGTGACATTGCCCGAAGGCCGCACCTTGCCATTTTCCCACAGCATGAGTGACACGCTGCGTTGGTCGTTGGGTTTGGTGACAATGAATGAGGCCGTCTCGTGGAACTTGTGCTTAAGCTGTGTTCCACCAGTGTGTGGGCGTCCGGCTTGATAAGGAGAGTCGCGGTGCTTGAAGACGACTCCTTCGGCATGACGCTTCTGGAGCAGTTGGAAGTGCGCTTTTTTCTCGGCTGCCGTGAACAACGTATCCACCATTTGAAGATGGGGGTGTTGAAAGGCGGCCAGCAGATTCATGAGCAGCACGAGCCTTTCGGCATAACGCCGACCACGCAGATCTTCGTTCCCCAAGGACAGGAGATCGAAGGCATAAAGCGTGTCTCCCACAGCCTCACCATCGATGAGAAAATCCTCATCAGAGGTTGC
>CANHTV010000019.1 GCA_947463285.1 Verrucomicrobiaceae bacterium
TACAAGGACCTTCAAGACATCATCGCCATCCTTGGTATGGACGAATTGTCTGACGACGACAAGCTCACGGTGTTCCGCGCTCGCAAGCTTCAGCGTTTCCTCAGCCAGCCTTTCCACGTGGCTGAAATCTTCACTGGCACCAAAGGTGAATACGTTTCCGTTAAGGACACTGTCCGTGGTTTCGCCGAGATTCTTGATGGCAAGCACGACGACGTGCCTGAAGCCAACTTCTACATGAAGGGTGGCATTGATTCCGTGAAGAAGTCCTAAATCCTCGGTCCTGGTTCGTGGTTCTTTGTTCTTGGTTAGCTCCTCGAACGCCAGAAGTCCCAACTAAGAACCACGAACAAAGAACCACGAACATATTCCATGCCTCTTAAACTCGAAATCGTCACTCCTGAAGCTCGCATCTTTTCCGATGAGGTGGACACTGTCGTCCTTCCCGGATTTGAAGGCGAAATGGGCGTTCTGCCTGCGCATGCTCCATTGGTGACGACTCTTCAGTGCGGTGAACTTCGGATCACCAAAGCTGGTAAGACAACCGAGCTGGCCGTGGGTGATGGTTTGGTCGAGATCACTGGTTCTTATGCCCGCGTCCTCACGGACATGGCTATCAGTGCTGATGACATCGACGAAAAAGCGGTCGAAGAAGCTCTGGAGCGCGCCAAGGCAAATCTTGAAAGCCTCAAACAAGGCGAAAAACAGGACGAAGTCGCAGCTGTCATGGCCATGATCCAACGCAGCACGGCTCAACTTCACCTGAAGCGTAAACGACGCACGGTGTAAATATTCTCCGCTGCATCAGGACTTGTTATTTCTCGAAGTAAGCGGTGGATTGAGTGACTGTCGTATTTTCAATACTTAAGCTCTCAACATGTACAAAGGCTTGAATTCACGAAGGGTGATGACTCTAGGTCTATTTCTCGTTTGATTCACGAAAAGTGAATAGCCAGCCAGACCGCATCATCAGATGATTCTGATACTCGGTGTTTGATTCCTTTCGGGATCAGCAGGTAGTCACCTGCTCTCATGGTTACCGGTGATTGGGTCTCAATTTCCAAAGTCGCGCCGCCTTGGGCGAGCATTACCCATTCATCTTCCTGCTGATCGTACCAAAAGCCGTCAGGGCTGACTTGTCCTCTCGAGTGAATGCTTTCAATTCGGAGACCTGTTTTTTCCAACAGGGGGGAGACTATCTCCGATCCTGAGGCATCTGAAGGAACTGTGAATAAAGATTTGAGGATCAACATGGCAGTTTTTGAGGTCAGCCTTCAGGAACGGGAGCCCCACGGTAAATGCCATCAAACCAGCCTTTACCGACATAACGCTGGGCTTTTTCTGTCACGACATGCAGGTAACGTCCGATCTTGGTCAGACGAACTCGAGCTAGTTTCGCTGGGTCTGTGACCTCGGGATCGGTGATGATGAACTCCGCGGTGAGCTGCTGGTCTTGGTTGCGGCTGATGTTACCAGGTAAAGCGGTGGCTTCGAGCGTGCCTGCTTCGGTCTCATGGATACGCTGGCTGGTCATGCCGAGCCTAAGTTTGCCATCCTTACTGAGGCGCAGGCTGACGTGGCCACCCCCGAGGTCATCGTATTCACCATCCCAGTCGAGGGATGTTTTGGGATCAGGCATCGAGCCGAGGAAGTAGTAACCCTGGGCGGTCGCCTGGGCCAGGTAGAGCCAGTCTTCAGCGCTCTTCTCGGGGGTGTTGCTTTCTAGCTTGCCCGTGGCGGCTAGCATCCATTGCTGGCGCAGGCCCGGCCATTGATCCTTCCACAAGGCGAGGGCTGGGCGATCTGAGGCCTGCCAGCTCTTGGTGGAGGCTTTTAGTGTCTGCACCAATCGTTCGTTAGCCGCTTGGAATTCCTTCTTCGCCAGTTGCAGGTATTTCGTTTCGCTGGCACGGCGGAATTCACCGTTGATACCGACATCTTGTGGCTCCTTCTGGCCTGGCCTGTAGTCGACCTTCACCTTGGATTCGCTGATTTCAGCGATGTAAAAGGTGCCGCGATCTTCGCCTTCGTTCGCCACTCGGGCAAACAGCAGCGTCTTGTCTTTGCGCTGGCCATGCCCCTGCCAAATAGCCGCAGACCCAGGATCTCCGGCAAAGCGGACAGTGATGCTGGTATTGCCAAAGTCCTCCTTCTCCAGAGTCAGATGGCGCATCGTGGTTTCGTCAAAGTAGGTCGCTTTGTCGGGCACCTGAGCCAGCAGGCTGCATGCTGCAGTGAGGATCAATAGAATCAGGAAGTACTTCATGGTGATGCTTCAGCCTAGCAGAGCTGTGATGGGTTTGCCACGACGGGCTCCTGTGCCGCCATGGATGTTAAAATTGCCGTTGGAGCCGGCCACCACATAATCATCCTGCCGAATGCCTAGGAGCGCACCGATGGTGGAGTGGAAGTCGAGCACGCTTACGGGGTTCTCTTCGACTCGGGTGGCTGTGGCATCGGTCTTTCCCCAGGCCTGACCTCCACGCACCTTGCCACCGGCGATGAAGCTGGAGAAGGCGATGGGATGATGATCCCGCCCGCCGTCATTGATCTTCGGCGTGCGGCCAAATTCGGTCGTGAGCACCACCAGCGTGCGTTTGAGCAGTCCGGACTCTTCCAGATCGGTCAAAAGCGCACTCACCGCGTTGTCGAGTCGCGTGGCCAGACTTTCGACCTGGTTAAAATTGTCATCGTGAGTGTCCCAGCCGCCGAGTTCGACCTCGACGAATTTGGTTCCTCGCTCGACTAGGCGCCGCGCCAGGAGCAAGCCACGGCCAAAGTAGTCATTGCCATAGGCTTCGAGCGCCTGGCTCTTCTCCTGGTTGAGATCAAAGGCATCAAGATCCTTGCTGGTCATCAGTTTCAGGGCATCAGCATAGACATCCACATGCGCCTTCACTTCATCCGTGGGGTAGCGGCTCATGAACGCGGCATTGAGTCGATCCGCCAGGCTCGTGCGACGACGCAGCGCGGTCATGGAGTCGCCATTTTGCAGCTTCGTATGCTCCAGACCCTTGCTGGGATCCAAGACAGGCACTGGGGCATAACGCGCATCGAGAAAGCCGCTGCTAGGATGTCCGGCCAAGCCACCCAGGCGGATGTAGGGCGGCAGTGTGGAGTGGCCTTCCGTGACCTGCCGTGCCACCCAGGAACCTAACGCTGGATGCCGAAGCGATGCCGAGGTCTCAAAGCCGGTCATCACTTTATAAGTGCCCTCTTCGTGAGCTCCCTGCGTGTGGGTCATGCTGCGGATCACCGCCATCTTTGGCGCATGATCGGCCAGCTTCGGCAGGTAGTGTGAGAAGAAAAGCCCATCCGCTCTGGTCTTGATCGTGCGCACCGGCCCTTGATAGCCAGCTGGCGCATCCGGCTTCGTATCAAAGGTGTCCATGTGGCTCATGCCGCCGCGCATGTAGAGGTAGATCACCTGCTTGGCGGGAAGCTCGAGATTGCCGGAGCCGCTTTCGGCCTCTTTTCCAAAGATCGGCAGCAGTGCACCGGAAGACGGCACGAGACTGACGCCGAGACAGGTGCGAGCCAGACGCTGCACAAAGCTGCGTCGGCTGAGTTCATCGAGACGGAGGAGTTCACTTTTCATGATTGGGGTAGGCTGTGATTACTTTTGAAAGGCAAATTCGGCGGTGGAAAGCAGCGTGCGGGCGAGCGTCTTTGGGTTCCGCGATTCCCCGAGGATCTCGATGCAGGCATCCAGCTCCTCTTTTTCGGGTTCACGCATCAGGATTGCAAGGAAGGCCGCGCGGGCGACCTCCCGTGCACTTCCTGAGCGGCGCAGGCTCACGTTCAGCGGACTGCCCGAGCGGGCGACATGATCGAAGAAGTCGCTGTTCAGCATCAGCAGGGCCTGCGGCACCGTGGTGGCGGTCCAGTTGTCATTAATGAAGTCGCGGTTGCCCTGCCCGAAGAGTCGCAAAAAATGGCCGGGAGGCGTCGGCTGCGGCAGCTCGGACGCACGCTCAAAGCCACCTCCGGCGAACTCCTCCGCCATCTCTCCGCGCAGTCGCGAACGACGCTGCTCCGCGTCCATCGCGCGTTGTTCATCGCTCACCATCTGGCGTGCTACGGTGGTGACTTCGCTGGCTTTGGTGGCTGCCACGGCCTTTTCCAGCTCCTTCACACCGGGGGCATCGAAGTCGAGTTTTTCATCCAGGCCCTCCACCGCCAAAGACATCATCGAGTCCCAGACTTGCTCTGCATTGAGGCGACGCAGCACCGGTCCGGCAAAGGCATAGCGGCTGATCTCTTCCGCCTCTTTTGGCAGGATGCTGGATTCATTTCGATAGGCCTGAGTGAGGCAAAAGATGCGCAAAATCTGCCGCAGATCATAGCGCGAGTCTCTGACCACATTGGCTAGGTATTGGGCCAGATCAGGATTTGTGCAGTCAGCGATCTCGCGCACCTGCTCAGGGACTCCAGCAAACGGCAGACCGAAAAGCTTCTGCCAAAGCCGGTTTGCCAGCGCGAGCGAGAAGCGCGTGTTCTGTGGTGCCGTGATCCATTCGGCGAGGGTGTCCGCCGGACGCGTGCCCGGCTTCGGCGCTTCGCCATAAAGCACTGCGGCTGGCAAAAGATCGCCCGGTTTGGCATCGGTGTATTGATAGTCGTCAGGAAGCTTCGCAGGCTGGCCTTCCCCATTCACCACGCCGGAGCCACCTGCTGCGCGTTGCAGAGCTTCCAGCGCACGTCCGATCTGCTCATACTTCGCCTGCTGTTCAGGATTGATGCGATTCATCGCCATCTTGTCGTAGCGCTCCTTGGCCTTGCGGATCTCCTCAGACTCCACCTGCCCGACTTTGCTATCTCCTGTGCCCATCTGGATGCCGGAAGTCCAGGCCATGAACTGGTGGTAGTCCTTCCGCGTCCATTTGTCATAGGGGTGGTCATGACACTGTGCGCAGGAGATTTGCAGGCCCAGGAAGAGGCTGGCTGTGGTCTCGATGTTCGCCGCACGGTTCGCGCCATCGCGCAGGTAATAGCCGGAGGCAGGTGCACGCCAGCCGTAGCCTTCAGGGCTTAGCAACTCACGCGCCCATTGATCGTAGGGTTTGTTATCTCGGATGCTCTGCTTGATCCAGGCCAGGTAAAAGGAACCCTTCACATCGCCATCGAGTTGGTCGCGCGCACGGAGCAGGGTGGTCCAGTAGTTAAACATGTGACTCACATGCCCATTCGACGCGAGCAGGCGGTCAATGAGATGCGCATGGCGCTCTGGCGACTTGTCTTTGAGGAAAGACTCTGTCTCTGCCGTCGTCGGGATGCGCCCGACGAGATCCAGATGCACGCGCCGCACAAAGGTGAGGTCGGAAGCCGCAGCACGGGGCTTTTCACCACGCTTCTCCAGATCAGCTAGGATCAGCGCATCAATGCGCCGTGCGGTCGCCATGGCATCGGCGGCATTGATCAGCTCTGCGGAGGTCGAGATCGTCACCTCACGAGCACGTTCCGAGGTCCAGTCGCCGAAGTCAGCACCCTCTTCGATCCAGCGATGGATCAAACCCGTCTCCTGCGGTGTCAGTGGCGTGCCTTCGCCTTCGGGTGGCATGGCGTCTTCGTGATCGCGCGGCAGGGTCAGACTGCGCAGGAGAGTGCTCTTGTCTGGCTTGTGGGGAAAGACCAGACTGTCCGTGCGGCTCTTGTCACGAATGGCGGCCAGATCATCGAGCCGGATGTCGCCCTTGGGCTTCTTTTGTTCGGCACTGTGACACTCAAAACAGGACCGCTTCAGCAGCGGCAGCACCTGCGTGACGAAGTCCACCCGTCCCTGCAAGGTCATCGCCACATCGCCTGAAACATCAGGGCTTGGCTTCGCTGCTAGCCGGACCTGCGGCAGACGACTTTCTGCCATGGCAGGCTTCTCAGGCTTGGTTGCCTCTGCGACAGTGGCAGGTTTCGGCATTATTGCTGGGGCTGTTGTTGGCTTGCCCGCCGGAGCTTTGGCTTCAACCACCGGCTTCATTTCCACCACAGCGACTTTCGGCGGCTCAGGCATGGGCAATGGAGCCGGAGTTGGCAGCACAGGTTCCGTTTTCACCAGCACTGGCTCTGGCCGCATCGCTGGTGGTGGGACTTGGTTTTCGATCTGCGGCTGCGATCTGGCTTTGTGTGCAGCCACGATCTCCTCCAGCCCTGCCTGACTCACCAGATCCGGCCAGGCTAGACTGCCGATCAAGCCACCAAGCAGCATCGCCGCGGCTGCCTGCCAGAGACGTGGCGCGGCTGTTCGCCAGCGTGAAAGCGGGCCACCCAGCCTCTGCCGAGCACGCCGACGAGTGCCTAGGGTCGCACGTTCGATCTCCTGGCGGAGTGACTCGGTGCTGGCCGAGTCTAGACTCGCCATGATGGCATCCTGGAGACGCTGACCTTTCGCCGCTGGCTCCAAGGCCACGCTCAGCATCGCATCCATCTCCACCTGGCGGTGCAGCTCGTGCAAAGCCGTTTCGTCTTTCAGCAGCGCCTGCCAGTCCTGAGCGGAAAGCTGATCCTGGAGCGCTTGGTCGATGATTTCTTCCGGTTTCATGAGATGGCGGGCTGAGATTCGATGCAGTCACGGAGCTGCTGCCTCACCCGCATGAGCAGCGTGCGGATACCTAGCGCACTGCGACCCGTGCGACGGGCGATTTCATCACTGCTGAGCTCATGCTCGTAGCGCAGGTCCAGCACCTCGCGCTGAGACTGGCGCAGCTTTTCCAGGCAATGACGCAACTGATCCGCGCGATGATTTTCCACCGGCGCATCCGCGTTTTGCAGAGCCAGCTCCATCCGCAGATGATCCAGGTAGCGCTCCTGCTTCGCCGACTCACGCGCATGGGCCTTCAGGCGATCACGCAGCAGATTGTGAGCAATGCTGCGCACCCAGGGCTGGAGCGATCCGCTTTTGAAATCCTCCAGGTGCTGATAGGCAAAGACAAAGGCATCATAAGCCACTTCATCGATCAGATGCGGCACCGGCGCACGCAGCGCCAGATAGGTCCGCAGAGGCTGAAGATGGCGGCTGAGCAGCGAGCGAAAAGCGGCGTCATCTCCATTGAGCGCTAGTCTGGCTAGCCGTGCGTCGGAGGGTGAGTCAGATGGCAGAAGGTCGTGCATTCGTTTCAGTTATGGACGGCAACGCCTCCAGTGTGGCAGAAAAATCTACAGCTTGCGGTTTAAAGATGCGTATATCTGGGCCTTTCATGAAGTTCCCCCAGCTCCATCTTCTAGCGGTTCTTTGCCTCGCTTCCTGCGCTGCCTTGATCAAGACACTGCCCACGGCGCCTGAGCCTGCGGATTTTAAGCTCAGTCCAGAGGAACTCCGTGAAAAGGCCAAGGCAACTCGTAGCCTCGGCATCGTCGATCTTTATGCCGATAGCATCCGCAGCAGCCAGGATGAGAAGGGGAACGACGTCCATCTCGCCACAGGGAATGTCCTGCTAGTGAAAAGGACCAGCACCCCCGTCCATGCCAAGGCTGAAGAGATCCTGCTGAACGCAGATCACGCTGAGGTGCGCGGCCTGGCCATCGTGAAAATAGGTGAGGAACTGCATTATGGCGATGCCGCCGAGAGCAAGATCATCATCGACGGCGTGCAACTCCGCTTCGAAGGGCCGCACAGTCTCAAGCGCCTGTCCAACGAGCCCCCCAAGCCCGAGCCCGCGCCTGCCGAGGAGATCAAACCCGAGCCCGTTGCCGAAGCCCCAGCCGCGCCCACCGCGCCAGCCCCGGAGATCAAACCTGAGCCAAAGCCCGAGCCCAAACCGACCCCGAAGCCCGTCGCCAAGCCCCAGGCTCCCAAGACCACAGCCAAGTCGAAGCCTAAGGCCGTCCCGAAGCCCACGCCCGCCAAACCTGTAGCCACCAAGCCCACCACTCCGGCCCCCAAACCTGCCGCTCCGACGATCGACCGCAGCAAGCTGCTGCAACTCATGCGCGAGCCCGAAAATTGAGGACGATCTGTCTGTCGTATTTTGATCTTGCTCGTTGGTTCCCAGAAACATAAGCGAATTCTGTGGTAAACGGTTCGTAATCTTTTGGGAGTTTTCTTTTCCGTCTAACCTACATTAACGAGTGCTCTTTTTGGGGGCAGCCATTTAAATTTCATCCATGGGCTTCTATTTGCGAAAGAGTATCAGTGTCGGGCCATTTCGCTTCCATTTGAGCAAATCTGGCATTGGCATCTCAGCCGGAATCAAAGGCTTAAGATTTGGCAGTGGGCCTCGCGGTAATTATGTCCACATGGGGACCGGCGGCATTTATTACAGGCAGACTTTGTCCTCAAAAGGCTCGGGGGCGCGGCCTCGTGCCGCCCCTGCTCGGCGCCAGCCACCGTCACCACCACAGGTTTCCCACCCTCCATCTGCTGTGATGACAGAGATTGACTCTGCGGATGTTTCTCAAATGAGCCCATCCAGTTCGGTGGAACTCTTGGAAGAACTCAACACCAAAAAGCAACTGAGGTGTGTTGGCCCCTTGGCATCAATTTTGGGATTGATTCTCGGCGGTTGGCTTTTGACTACGGGCTGGCATCCTGTTCTGCTGGCTTTGGCGTTTGTTTTCTCCGGCGCTGGCGTGTTTCTGGCATGGTGGCGTGATTCTGTACAGAAGACCGTTGTGTTGTTTTATGATTTTGATCCAGATTTGGAAAAAGCATGTGAACTCCTCCACGACCATGCTCTAAACCTAGCCTCCTGTAAGGGCGTTTGGCATATTTCTGCCACAGGAAAGGTTGATGACTCAAAGTTCCATTCCGGTGCCTCAGAACATATCGCCAAAAAATCGACCACCATACTCAAGGCCGCGCCGCCTTTCGTGAAAACAAACATCGAAACAATCGCCCTATCTGTCGGCAGGCAAACACTGTATTTATTCCCTGATCGGTTGCTGATAGATGACGGTGTTAAGTTCGGTGCCGTTGGCTATGACGAGATCAAAGCCCATGTGGAGTCCGAGCATTTCGTCGAGTATGGTTCTATTCCAGCGGATGCGCAAATCGTCGGTCACACATGGAAATACGTCAAGAAAAGCGGCGAGCCTGATCTCCGCTTCGCCAATAATCCGCAGCTTCCCATCTGTCTTTATGAAAAGCTACATCTCCAAAGTGCCACAGGCCTGAATGAGATGCTTCAGTTCTCCCGCGCGGGAACCACGCAAGGTTTTGTGGATGCTATGGTGTATCTTGCGGGTTTTACCCCAGTCCTAAAATCGTAGTCTTGTAAAAAGGTGTCTTTGAGAAAAGAGAAATAAATGTTCTATTGAACACTTATTTCGAGTGGGTATGCTTTCGACATGCCTGCCTCTCTTCCTAGCTCTCCACCTCTGCGCTGGTTGTTCCTCGATCTAAACAGCTATTTTGCCAGCGTGGAGCAGCAGATATGCCCGAAATTGCAGGGGAAGCCAGTGGCGGTGGTGCCGATGATGTCTGATGCCACCTGCGCCATCGCGGCGAGTGCTCAGGCGAAGAAATTTGGTGTCAAAACGGGCACGAATGTGGGGGAGGCAAAGCGGATGTGCCCAGGTTTGCAGTTGGTGCTGGCAGATCACTCGCGCTACGTCGCCTATCATGAGCGGATCAAGGCGGAGATCGAGCGGCATTACCCCATTGAGGTGGTTGGTTCGATTGATGAAATGGGGCTGCTTTTGGATGGCCGGCATCAGGATGAAAAGGTCGCCGTCGATCTGGCGCACCGGATCAAACAGGGAATCCGGGAGAATGTGGGCGAGGTCATCACCTGCTCGGTCGGTATCGCGCCGAACCGGTTTTTGGCCAAGCTGGCCAGTGACATCGTGAAACCTGATGGGCTGACGGTGCTGCATTTGCACGAAATGCCCCAGAAGATCGCGCACTGGCAGATCACGGACCTCTGCGGCATCGGGCGACGCATGGAGCCGCGTTTTCATGCGGCTGGCATTCACAGCATCGAGAAGCTATGGGCGGCGACTTCACAGCAGCTGCATCAAATCTGGGGTGGGGTGGGAGGAGATCGTTTTTGGCAGGAGCTGCATGGGCAGGATCTGGGGCATTTTGCCACCCAGCACAGCAGCATTGGACACAGTCATGTACTGGCGCCGGAGTTCAGGTATCATGCCCAGGCGGTGATTGTGGCAAAGCGGCTGCTTTCCAAGGCGGCCAGCCGTCTGAGACGCACGGAATATCGGGCGCAGGGCCTGAGTCTTTCCGTCCGAGCTGAAGGCCAGCCCCTGCGTGGCGATGCGCAGAGTCGGCTCTCGCAGCCTCTTTCGGACACCTTCACGCTCATGCGGCTGCTGGACCGTCTCTGGCCGGAGGTGATGAGGCAAATCCGCTGGTCGCGGGTGAAAAAAATCAGCGTGACGCTTCATGACCTGCAATCGAATGCCGAGCCGCAGCAGTTGGAGCTTTTCCCTGAGCTGCAACCCGCAAAGCCGGTGGTTTTGGCGCGTCAGGAGAAACTTTCCCAGATCATGGACACGCTGAATCAGCGCTACGGACGTGACAGCGTAGCTCTTGGGTTTTTGCCCAATCAGGTGAAGACTTTTTCAGGCACCAAAATCGCCTTTGACCGAATTCCCAAGCAGCAGGAATTTCAGGAGTGAGCAGGGGAGAAGAATCACAAATGTGAAAACCTTTCGCTGGAGTCATGGAGTCCTGGGGCCTTGGAAAATACAGTCTTCCATTTCTCCACGACTCCATGACTCCGAGTGGACGTGAGAATGCTTCATTCCCATCAGAGTAGTGCAAAAACAACCACCCCCGCCAGATGGACCAGCGGGGGTGGTTGCAAAGATAGGGGGCTACGAGAACTTATTCGCCAGCGGTGACGTTAAGCACCTGACGGCCTTTATAGTAGCCACAGGATGGGCAGGCGACGTGGCCAGGAACTGCGGTGCCGCACTCAGGGCAGGTTTTGAGGACTGGGGCACGCCAGCGGTTCGCTCCCTGACGGAGGCGTTGACGGCTCTTGGATTGTCTGCGTTTTGGATTGGCCATGTTCTGAAGGGGGTCGCTATTTCAATTGATCGAGGGCATTCCAAACTCCGTCTTGTGCTTCGGGCATTTCTTGAGTCAGGGATGATTCAGTGACTTGGAAACGGCCTTCAGCAGGACAGTCGCGCGGATCTACGTTACCGTCTTCACAGCGCGGAAAGTTCGGAAGGGCGAGCAGGATGTCTTCCCTGATGAGGTCTGTCAAGTCTATCGTTGTTTCCTTTTCAATTGCCTGCTCGGCGGAGTAGTCGCTCATGTCGAGCTGGATTTGAAAGCGCTCCAGGCAGCGACCGCATTCGAGGCTGAAGGTCACATTGACACTGCCGTTGATAATGATGTCATCGTCATCACGGATGATGTTCAGATCATAGGCCAACGGCGTGTCTGCTTTGAGGAGGTCGGTTTCAGGCAGTTGAAAAAAGCTGGGGGGCAGGGTGCCGGTGACTTGTTTGCCATCAACAGGCAGATTGCGGATGTCGAATTGGAAAGGATTCATGATGCAAAGATGGGGCAGGTTTGGCAAAGAGGCAATCAAGCAGCGGCAGCAGCATCAAACCAGCGCCCGTGCTCCTTGATGAGATCCACCAGCCGCTCGACAGCTTCTTCCTCGGGAATGTTAAACTTCACGGCCGTCTTGCCGACGTAGAGATTGATCTTGCTCGGGGCTCCACCGACATAGCCGAAGTCGGCATCTGCCATTTCACCAGGGCCATTGACGATGCAGCCCATGACGGCGATGCGCACGCCTTTGAGATGACCGGTGGCTTCGCGGATCTTTTGCGTGGTGTGTTGCAGATTGAAGAGTGTGCGGCCACAGCTCGGGCAGGCGACATAGTCGGTCTTGAAAATGCGCACGCCTGCGGCTTGCAGGATGTTGTAGCTGATGCGCAGGCTCTGGCCGGGAGCGGCTTCTCCTTGGACGATGACGGCGTCGCCGATGCCATCACAGAGCAGGGAGCCGATGTTCGTGGCGGCGCGCAGGAGGTTGGCTTGGAAGTCTTCATTGCCATCAGGTGAGAAGCTGTCTTTCAGCAGGATGGGATGGCGTTTTTCCAGCTTGGCCGCAAGCAGACGATAAGCATGGATGGGATGCAGCGCAGTGCCATCAGCGATGGTGACGAGCTTAACCTCAGGGCTTTCGTTGACGGCGTTTAAAGCGGCTTCATCACGAGGATCGAGCGCTACGAGGTCACATTTTTCGATGACGATCTCCGGCTTGTAGTCGCCGAGCTTGTCCATCTTATGAGCGACGGCATCCCACTTGGCCTGTGAGGTGAAAACGGGCACGGTAGCACCCTGGCCGCATTCGATGCCATTGATGGAGAGGCGGTCGGTGGCACGGCGGCTGTAGCTGAAGGGATCATAGCTGATAGGAGTCGGCAAGCTAATCACTGAGGACTGAGCACTGAGCACTTGGTTTTGCACCGAAGCGACTAACGCTCTCGCCACGGGGATCTCATGGATGGCGTCTTCCGTCAAAGACACGCGGATGGTATCGCCGATGCCGTCAGCGAGCAGTGAGCCGATGCCGATGGCGCTTTTGATGCGGCCATCTTCGCCGTCACCAGCTTCCGTGACGCCGAGGTGAATGGGGTAATTCCAATCACTGCCGAGCGAGTTCAGGTGGGCCACCAGCAGGCGGTAGGCTTCGATCATGACCTTAGGATTACTGGCCTTCATCGAAAATAGAAAATTATGGAAGTCATGAGCCCGAGCGATGCGTGCAAATTCCAGGGCGCTCTCGACCATGCCGTGAGGCGTGTCGCCATGGCGGTTCATGATGCGGTCGCTGAGAGAACCGTGATTGGTGCCGATGCGCATGGCGCGGTTCAGGCGTTTACACTCCTGCACCAGCGGTACGAATTGCTCCTCCATGTAGGCCACTTCTTCGGCGTATTCGGCGTCGGTGTATTCCTTGATGGCGAACTTCTTTTTATCCGCATAGTTGCCGGGATTGACGCGGACTTTTTCCACCCATTTCACCGCTTCCATGGCGGCATCGGGTTTAAAATGAATGTCGGCCACCAGTGGTACATCACAGCCCGCAGCACGGATGCCATCGCGGATGTGCTGGAGGTTTTCTGCAATCACCCGCGTCTGGGCGGTGACACGGACTATCTCACAGCCGGCGGCGGCGAGTTCGAGGGCTTCTTTCACACAGGCTTCCGCGTCACGGGTATCGCTGGTGAGCATCGATTGCACGCGGATGGGATTGTCACCGCCGATGCCGATGTTTCCCACCATGCAGACTCGCGTCTGACGGCGCTGGTAGTGATAGAGGTCGGGGCAGTAACGGAAAAGGGCAGGGCTGGACATCGGGCTTCTATGAAAAACCGGGCCAGCGTCTTTCGCAATCAGGAAGGCAGTCTTCCTTGAGGTCTATTTCTTGGCTTTGCCCTTTCCTTTACCCTTGCCTTTGGCACCGGCTTTGGGTTGCAGATTGAGCGTTTTTTTTGTCAGGGCCGTGAACTCATCTGTTTGTTTCTGCCACAGGGCGGCGAGTTCCTGCACCTTTTCAGGCATCTTGCTGGCGAGGTCGTGCTGCTCTGCGCGGTCGGTTTTGAGGTCATATAGCTCCCAGGGCGTACCTTCAGCGGCCACCAGTTTCCAATCGCCTACACGCAGGGCTCGGTTGCCTTCATGCAGCCACCACAGGCTGTCACGGGGCACGGTTACATCCGCTGCAAAAGCTGGCGCTAGGCTGCGTCCTGGCGCTTCGGGGATGGGCTGGCCTTGCCAGTCAGCGGGTTTGCGGGCTCCGGTAATTTCGAGGATCGTCGGAACGATGTCGATCACATGCGCCGGGCTTTGGCGCAGTTCGTTTTTGGCACGGATGCCTTTGGGCCAGTGGGCGATGAGCGGCGTGCTGATGCCGCCTTCATGCACCCACGTTTTGTGGCGGCGGTGCGGTGTATTGCAGGCACTGGAAAAGCCGGGGCCCAGGCATAGATAAGTGGCGGCGCTGCCGGGTGCGGCGGCTGGATCATGCCCGCCATTACGCACCATGATCTCGGCACTGGCTCCATTGTCAGAGGCAAAAAAGATCACCGTGTTGTCGTAGGCTCCCATGGCTTTCAATTGGGCTAAAATGCGCCCGATCTCCTGATCCATGCGGTCCACCATCGCGGCATGGATGGCCATTTTGGTGGCCTGAAAGCGGCGTTGCTCAGCGGTCAGTTCAGTCCAGGGCAGGGGACGGTTGATTTCACCAGGACCCAGTTTTTCAATCGCCTCTGGGAAGGCGTAAGGCGGACCGATTTCTGGCTCCAGCTGGGATAAGGTGGTCTGTGTGATGCCGAGCTCTTTCTGGCGTGCAAAGCGGCTTTCCCGCATCTTGTTCCAGCCTTCGAGATAGCGGTCACGATACTTGGCGATGTCCTCCGGCAGTGCATGAAGTGGGAAATGCGGGGCAATGAAGGGGATGTAATGAAAAAACGGCTGGTCGCGATGGTTCGCCGCGTGGTCCTTCAGGCATTCGATGGCGTGGTCTGCGGTGGCGATGGTGGCATAGTAGCCTTTCTCCTCAGCAGGGGGATTCACAGGTACATCATTGATTGAGTTTCCCTTGGCGGTGAAAAAGTTCCCCTGATTTTTCATGTCCAGTGAGCGGTCAAAGCCAGCATCCAAGACCTTGCCGTCGATATGCCACTTGCCGCTGTGATAGCTGCGATAGCCGAGGGGCTTGAGGAAATCAGGCAACAGTCTGGCCCACGGCTGCCGCACGCCCTGGCCGCCGCCACCGATCTCTGGCAAGGCATCCCGATGAATCTGCTGGGCATAATAACCACTCATCAGCGCACCACGGGTCGGCCAGCAGCGGGCCGTGTTGTAAAACTGCGTGAACCTCAGCCCGTTCGCGGCGAGGCCATCCAAGTTTGGCGTCTCGATTTCTCCGCCATAGCAGCCGAGATCAGAGTAGCCCAGATCATCTGCCAGAATAAACATTACATTCGGGTGAGATGCCGCCGTCGCGGAAGCGTGCAGCAGGCAGATGAGAAAAACAGATAGCAGCAAAGACGAGATAAAACGCATGGCAGGCTGGAACGTCCGGCCTTGCGTTATCTATCTGTCTAGCCATCTCCAGATAAGCGGATGATGAATCTTTTCGCTAAGGATCAACTCTGGCGACAAACCACGGCTCTTTCGGCGTTGAAAGGCACCCTTTCAATCTCATGCCGATCGTGAAAAATATTGCCACTCTTCTCTTTTTCACTCTCTCAGGTCTCAGTCCCGCGCTTTCTGCTGTTCAGCCTCCGAATGTCATTTTCCTTCTCGCTGACGACCTCGGACAGCGTGATCTCGGCTGTTACGGCAGCACTTTTTACGAGACGCCAAACCTTGACCGCATCGCCAGAGAAGGTGCCCGTTTTACTCAGGGTTACGCGGCCTGTCCTGTGTGCTCGCCGACGCGAGCGGCGGTTCAAACGGGGCGCTGGCCTCAGCGCACGGGCGTCACCGACTACATCGGCGCGGCGTTGAAACCCGAGCTTTGGAAGCGCAACACACTGCTGCTGCCTGCGCCTTATGCGGATCGTCTTGCGCATGAGGAAGTCACGATGGGAGAGATGATGAAGAGTGCTGGTTATGCCACTTTCTTCGCCGGGAAATGGCATCTCGGACCTGAAGGTCACTGGCCTGAAGATCAGGGTTACGACATCAACATGGGCGGTGTGGATCGCGGTGGTCCCTACGGTCCCGGCAGATACTTCACACCCTACAATAATCCGCGCCTGCCTGACGGTCCGCCCGGTGAGCATCTGCCGGATCGTTTGGCGGCAGAAACCTGCAAGTTTATCGAGGCCAACAAGTCACGTCCATTCTTCGCCTGCTACGCTTTTTACGATGTCCACACGCCCCTGAATGCCCGCAAGGATCTGGAGGCCAAGTATGAGGCGAAACGCCAGAAACTCGGGCTGGAGGCCAAGTTTGGTCGGGAGGAGCCGCGTGATGTTCGCCTCGTTCAGGAGCACGTTACTTACGCTGCTATGGTCGAGGCCATGGATCTAGCCGTGGGTAAAATTTTGGCCAAACTCGACGAACTCGGTCTCGCTGAAAACACCCTGATCATCTTCACCTCCGACAACGGCGGCCTCAGCACCAGTGAAGGCTCGCCGACGAGTAATCTGCCTCTGCGTGGTGGCAAAGGCTGGCTCTATGAGGGCGGCATTCGTGTGCCTCTCGTCGTCCGCTGGCCGGCTGTGCTGAAGGCTGGTCAAACCATTGACACGCCCGTTTGCAGTCCGGACTTTTTTGTGACGCTGGCCGATGTCGCTGCGGCCAAAGTGACCACGAAGATCGACGGTGTCAGCCTGCGTCCTCTGCTGGAAGGTCAAGCCGCATTGCCTGAGCGCTCACTCTGCTGGCATTACCCGCATTACGGCAATCAAGGCGGCGCACCCGGTGCTGCCATCCGTCGCGGTGATTGGAAGCTGATCCATTGGTTCGAAAACGAGCGCCTGGAGCTCTTCAATCTCCGTACCGACATCGGCGAAACCACGAACCTTGCCGAAAAAGAACCGCAGCTCGTGCAATCACTCCGCGCCGAACTCCAAGTTTGGCAAAAAGAGGTGGGAGCCCTCATGCCCACGAAAAACCCTGCCTATGATTCCGCCAAGCCAAATGGACGAGCCGCCGGGAATCAGGGCAGGGGAGCGAAGAAGAAAAAGTAAGCGTTGGTTTTGATCAGGCTTTCGCCTCGGACTGCCGAGGCGCTGACGTGACCGACAGCTAGGACAGCTTGCGCTTGAAGTCCTCGTAGCCAAAGCGGCGCACGACTTTCAGCACTCCGGTTTCTGGATCGTAGAGGTCGATGTCCGGGTGTGGGACGCCGTTAAAGGTGCTGGTCTTCACCATGGTGTAGTGCGCCATGTCGGTGAAAACGAGCTTTTGACCGACCTGTAATGGCTCTGGGAAACTGTATTCGTTAATCACATCACCTGCCAGGCAGGTCATGCCGCCCAGGCGGTAGGTGTGAGGCAGCACGCCTGGCAGATCCGTGCCGATGATGTGCGGACGATAGGGCATCTCCAGCGTGTCCGGCATGTGGGCTGTTGCAGAGGTGTCGAGGATGACCGTGGGCATGTCATCCGTCGGCACGATGTCGAGGACGCTGGCGATGAGGTAGCCGGTGTTCAGTGCCACGGCTTCTCCGGGCTCCAGATACACTTCCTTACCGTAGCGTTCCTTAAAGCTGCGGATGACGCGCACGAGGCGCTCCACATCGTAGTCGTTGCGGGTGATGTGATGTCCACCGCCCATGTTCACCCATTGCACTTGGGCCAGCAGTTTTGGGAAACGTTTTTCCACCGCTGCCAGAGTGCGCTCCAGCACATCGCTGTCCTGCTCACAGAGCGCATGGAAATGCAGTCCTTCCAGGCCACTGAGGTCGGCGTTTTCCAAGCTCGCTGCACGAGTGCCCAGGCGGCAACCGGCGGAGCATGGGTCATACAAGCTGCACTCCACCTCACTGTGCTCAGGATTCACCCTGATGCCTGGACTGGGGGCGTGAAGTCCTGCTGCGCGCGCTGCATCGAGCATTGGTTTCCACTGCTGATACTGGGCCGGCGAGTTAAAGCTGATATGATGAGCGATGGGGATGATCTGCTCCATCTCAGCTTTCTTAAAGGCAGGTGCATAAACATGCAGTTCCTTGCGGAATTCTTCATGTCCCAGCAGAGCCTCATGCAGGCCGCTGGTGCAGCAGCCGTGCAGGTATTCACGCACCAGATCAAAGGTGGAGAACATGGAAAAACCCTTCAATGCCAGCAGAATCTTGGCTCCTGAGTCTTGTTGAACTTGGGCCAGTTTTTCCAGATTTTTCTTCAGTAGTCCACGATCCACGACATAAGCCGGAGTCTCGACTGCGTTGACATCGAAAGCGGGAGCAGGCTGCTCAAAAACATGTGGAGGGGTTGGTGCCATGATCCCCGTGAGATAGCGATATACAAGGTCCATGCCAGCAACATTCTGTCGCAGTCATGAAGAAACATTGTTCATCCCGCCAGCAGTCCTTTGGCGTGCTCACGGGCAGATTCGATCTTACCGCCGAGCATTCGCGCCAATTCCTCGATGCGGACATCGCCTGTGATCTCACGGATGGTCGATTTGGTTCGGTTGCCTTCGATGTCTTTGGTGACGACGAAGTGACTGCGGGCCAGAGAAGCGACCTGTGGAAAATGGGTGATGGCGATGACCTGATGCGTGTTACCCAGGGAGGCCATTTTACGACCCACAGCTTCAGCGATGTTACCGCCAACATTGGCGTCGATTTCATCAAAGACGAGCAGGCCTACGGTATCCTGCTTGGCGAGAGCGCTTTTCACGGCCAGCAGCACGCGGGACATTTCACCACTGGAGGCCGTGAGCCTGAGGGGCTTGAGCGCTTCGCCTGGATTTGGGGCAAACTGGAAGTCGATCTCTTCCAGTCCCTGTTTCTCAGGTTCGGCTAGAGGGCTGATCTGGGCTTCGAAAACGCTACGCTTGAAACCAAGGTCGGCCAGATGGGCGGCGACTTCCTTGGCGAGTTTAGGGGCGGCATCGGCGCGCTTTTTGGAGAGCTGTTTACCCAGCTTATCCACCTGACTGCGACGTTCTTTGACCAGCTTTTGGAGTCGGGCGATTTCTTCACCCCGGTTTTCGATTTTGTTCAAGCGGCTTTCAGCATCAGCCTGGAATTCGACGATGGCAGTGATGCTGGAGCCATACTTGCGCTTCAGCGTCTGGATGGTGTGGATGCGCTGGTCGAGCTGGGCCAGCTCAGCCGGATCGGTTTCCAGATCATCGGCATAATCCTGCACGCTGCTTTCCAGTTCAGTCAGCTCGATCTGAGCGGATTTGAATCCCTCAAACAAGCTGGCGGTGCTGGGGTCAATTTTTTCCAGGTCATGGATGCTGCGTCCTATCTCGCGCAGAGCATCCAGCACGCCGCCATCGCCATCGCTGAGGCGGCTTGTGATGGCGGCGCAGAGCTCGGCCAGGCGGGCACCATTCGCGGCGATCCGGTGGCGGGCCTCGATCTCTTCTTCCTCACCCACTTTCAAATTGGCTGCGGCTATCTCCTGAACTTGAAATTTCAGCATA